>CAYMLA010000019.1:0-14434 GCA_964390785.1 uncultured Bdellovibrionales bacterium
CTCGACAAAATGTAGTAGAATTAAATCCAGGAAGGAGGCTTAAAGGAAATAAAATTAATATTGAAAGTCAGGAGGCGTCATGAAAAAATAGGCGACATCTTTCTTGATATTTACCGTCATTAATTTTGGCGAAAGATTCTGATCCAATAGAATTTTCATAAAATTAAATCGCAACTTGTTGTTTTTCTCGATCTGCAGCAAAGCTCAGGCAGGCATGAATGTCTTCCAAAGTAAGATCAGGAAGCTCTTCAAGTAATTGTTCTTTTGACATTCCAGATGCTAAATACTCCAAAACATCGTACACTGTAATACGTAATCCACGAATACAAGGCTTACCGCCTCGCTTGCCTGGCTCAATAGTAATTATATGCTTGTAGTCCATAAGTTCTCCTATATAAGAATTTTTATGTAATAGAGTTAAAGTCTCAAAGTCGACACTATTTAATACTAGTAAGCAAAGGTCGTAATGTGCAACACAAAATTGTAGAGTGTACAAACATTACATTGCTCGCAGAGGAACAATGGAAGATGACCCGTATCAAAAAAGTAAAACTTTGGAGAGAGTGTCAATTTGTAGTAAAGTCAAAAGAGGCATTGATGGGCTGGTTTATTGCAATAAAAGACCAATTTCTTCCTGGGTTTTGGGGGGTGCGGCGATGGGAAAAGTGGTGCTTGGAAGAAAAGGTGTCTACTGAGTAGGAGACTATATTTTTGAGTGGAATTTTTTCAGATAAGAGTTGTTCAGTGGCAATGGCTTCTAGTCGAATAAGAGGCTTGTTGTTTAAAGAAAGGGAGTGGAGTTTTTCTGCTGGACAAGAGGGCGTGGAGTTAAAAAGTTGATTGGCCGTTTCCCAATCAACCTCATAGTTTTGACTGGAGATGTGTGGGCCAATAAACACATAAGTGTTTTGTCGATCATTGATAGAAAATGAAGAAAATGCCGCAGATATAATATTTTGAGCCAGTCCTCTCCAGCCAGCATGAAGAGCAAAAATGGGTTGAGTTTGAGGGGGGCAAATTAAAATAGGCATACAATCAGCCGTTTTTATGCAAAGAGCGTGTTGTAAATGAGAAGTGTAGTGTCCATCGGCTAAAATTTTTTCTTTGCTTGCTGGAACGATCGTGTTTTTATGGACTTGAGTGACTTCAAATAATGTGTAATGAGAAAATTGTTTTTTTAAATCACTCAATTGAGAAAGCTGTTTAGATCCAAAAAAAACGTGAATATTTTTTATAAAAAGAGAGAGACCAAAAAAGTTTTTTTCAATTTTAATGATGGCCATAGCTTTCAAATCCCAATAAAGATATTAAAGTTTGAACGTCTTTTGGCCAGCCAACTTTAAAGATCATGCTTTTTAATGTGGTTGGATGGGAAAACCCAAGCTCAGTGGCATGAAGGCAAAAGCGATTGAGAGATTGGATTTCTTTTTTTATTTTGGAGTTTTCAATAGAGTTTTCCCGTTTGTCTCCGCCGTAAACAGAGTCTCCAATTAAAGGATGCCCAATTTCAGACAAATGCACTCTGATTTGATGTGTGCGGCCGGTTTCAAGTTTGATAGTTAAATAACTAAATTGTGAAAAATAGTGAGAGAGAACTTGATAATGGGTGATTGCAGGCTTTCCTTTTAATCCGTCTATTTTAAGGTCTCGAATGATTTTATTTTGTTCATCCCGAAGAGAACTTATTTTTTTTCTATTATGAGGGTGTCGACATAAAAAACTATTTAGAGTGCCCAATTTATTTTTTGGAAGCCCATAACAAAGAGCGTGATAAATACGGTGAATAGTTTTGTTTTTAAATTGTTTCGAAAGTCGACTATGAGCTTGGTCGTTTTTTGCAACAACTAAAAGTCCGCTGGTTTCTTTGTCAATTCGATGAACAATGCCAGGGCGTTTTTCATTAAACTTCATTGAGAGATCAGAGGTGTGATAAAGAAGAGCATTAACTAAGGTGTCTTGTTGATGGCCGCAAGCGGGGTGGACAACCAACCCAGAGGGCTTATTGATGACAAGCAAATCAGAGTCTTCATAGACAATATCGAGATCGAGGGACAAAGGTTTTAGGGAACAGTCATTTTGTTCTTCGGGCAAAAGGATAACAATGATTTCATTTCCTTCAATGCAATAAGAGGGTTTGACCGTTTGATTATTAACAAGAACTTGTTGATTTTGAATAAGTTTAGAAGCTCGTGATCGGGTTTGGATAAATTCATCTTTGGCAAGAAACTTATCGAGTCTTTGTCCCATTTGATTTTTTGAAACTAAAATGGTTTTTTTATTATTTATTTCCAATTTTTTTCTTATAACCACTCATATAGGAGTCGGTAACAGATTTTTCATTTAAGCCAAGAATTTTTGAAACTTGAATAATAAATCCTCTAACAAATACGGGAGCAGGAAGAGCTTTGGGATTTTCTTCTTCTAAAGCACAAAGGTATGTTTTTGAAATCTTTGTGGCTTGACTAATCCAGTCAAGAGGGATGTTTTTATAATTTCGAATGGTTTTGATGGTTTGACCATCCCAAATGGTATTTGTTTTTATAAACTCCTCCATTTCGTCTTTAATTTCATGGTTTGGAGGACGTAATGATTTTGATCGAGAGGGAGTGGTTTGGGAGGAAGAAGCGGGCGTGTCGTTAGAGTGAGTTCCTAAAAGTTTTGAGTTGTAGGATTCGCGCAAGGGTTCATTTTTAAGAATAGAATACGCTTCTTCGATTAAATTAAGATATTCACGAGCTTCTTCGGGAGAAAAGATAGAATAAAGAGCCGGATTGCTTTGGTTAAAAAGTTTTTTTGCATCTTGATAAGCCTTATGAATGGCCTGTTGACTTGCATCAATTGGGATTTCTAATATTTCGTAATAATTTTTATCTTGTGACATCTTTGATAATCATAACGCGGACTTTGTTCGCAGTCTAGAGTTATCGCCTCAGATTAAGCCGCCAAATCAATTTTTTGATTTTGAACGAGATGTCGAGTGAGAAGAGAAATTTGTCCGACGACTCGCGAAAAAGGATTGTCAAGAATAGGTGGACGACGATTTCTTAAGGATTGCCAAACAGCAATATCATAATCCACATGGCCAATGCATTTAAAACTAAATCCAAAATATCGTTGAACAAGCATTTCTATTGATTGTCCAAGGTCTTTTTCTTCGGGTGTGCGAACTTGGTTTAGGATGAATGAGATTTGAGTTGATTCGATATTTTTTAACAAATCTTGACCTTGAGGAGAAAGTTTGTGGATGAGAGATTTAGCCGTATTAACTGAAGAATTTTTTGAACGGTTGGCTCTCATCTGTTGAATAAGGGCTTCAAGTTGAGTGGGACTACAGTCATTTTGAATGAGTTTATAGATAAGACCTTCAAAATAACGATAAGTGTTTTCAACACTGCTGGGATCAGGTGTGGAAACCAGAATTTTTCTGTCAGCAAAATTAAAAAACTCAATATTATGAGCCAAAGCTCCTGCACCGAGATCAAGAATGACAAAATTTGTTTTCAGTTCAGAGAGTTGTGTTTTAAACCTTTGAAAGTCAGCAAAACTTGCCTCTAGAGGGTTCCAAGCATCAGTTAATCCAGGAATTAAATAGGTTTTAGGAATGCTTGTTGGCGTAATGAGGTCGGCTAAAGAAACGTCGGGATTTTCAAAAAAATTTCGAATATTTTTTTGTTCAATGGAGCTTCCTAAGCAGGTGTGCAAGTTGGCTCCGCCTAAATCGAGATCAATAAAAGTTGTCGAATAACCAAGTTTTGCCAAAGCAATGCCTAAGCTTGAACTAATAAACGATTTTCCGACTCCACCTTTTCCGGCAGCCACACACCAAATTTCTTGTTTGCGTGTGGAACCACGTAGGGTTGGAATAATTTGAGGGAGCGTTCTTTGTATTAGACTCAAATTGAACCTCTGTTATTTGTTTAGCAATTATAGACAGGCTTAAGTAGTCCTGCCTTTAATTTCTCTTCGGCGGCAGACGGTCGAATATAAAGAGGAACAAAAGATTTCCAGTCTTTGGTCTTAATAGAAGAGAAGTTTTGGCTAGCCCAAAGGCCAATGTGATCGATGAAAGGATAATCCGAATAAGTGGAATTTCTTATAAGAAGATTTTTAAAAGAGGTCGTCCAGTGTTTTTCGTAAACATTAAATCCATTTCCAATACAGAGGCAGGGTTGTAAAATGATTGATTCAAGATGTTGAAAGTCATTGGCAACAATAGGAGTGAGTGTTTTAAGTTGGCCATTTAGAAATTCAAATTGAGACCAAAAAACCATGTTTTTAAAGGCGTTAATCATGCAGAGAAGGGTTGTTGGAGATTTAAGGGAAGGGTCATTAATTGCATTTAAGGCAAGAGCATGAAGAGAGTTGATTGGATAAATGGGGATTTTGTTGCAATAAGAAATGGTTTTTGCAATGTTTGCTGAAATTCTTAATCCAGTAAAGCTACCAGGTCCTTCATTAACAATAATTGCGTTAATGTCGTTGATAGAAATTTGGGCAAGCTTTAGGCAAGTTTGAATCGATTCGGTGACGGTTTCACTATGTGATTTTTGTCTTTTCCATGTGTGAAGAGCTAATTTTTTTTTATTTTCAAAAAAACCAACTCCGCCAAATTCGGTTGATGTGTCAAGGACAAGAAATTTCATATTTAAAAAGGAGAATGGAAAAGTCGTACAAAGTCGTTAAATAAAGCAAAAACCATGAGCATAATAAGCATGAGTAGACCGACTTGTTGAGCAATCTCCATTTTTTTTAGGCTCACAGGAGAGCCCTTAATGGCTTCAATGATAAAAAACACTAAGTGTCCTCCATCAAGAATGGGTATTGGAAGGAGATTTAAAATAAACAAATTGATTGAAATCAAGGCCATCATTTGTAAAAAGTAAGTGATGCCAATTTTAAACGTTTGGCTTGCGGCTTGCCCAATAGCAATAAAGCCTCCAAGGTTTTTTGGAGAAATTTTATTTTGGATTATGCGAACAAAGCTCACCATTGTCATTACGGTGATTTTCCATGACTTATCAATTCCTCGCACGGTTGCCGTGATGGGGTTTAATGTTCGTCTGGTTACGGTATGTCCAGGAAGGCGTTCGAGGTGATTAACAATTCCAATGGTGTAGCGCTCTTCTTCGCTGCCTTGCATGGTCATGTGAGATGTCATTTTTGGAACAACAGACATCTGAAGGGACTCTCCCTTTCTTGAAAGGGTAAAGGAAATGGGTTGTTTTTCTTTTGAGTATGCTGTAACGCCGCTTATAATATCGTTCCAGTTTTCTGCAGGCGTTTGGTTAACAGATAAAATGCGATCTCCTTTTTGAAAGCCAGCTATTTTAGCTGGGGAATGGTCACTGATGGCAGACAAAAAGAGTTCAGGGTCATAAATTCCAAAAGCATTTAAAATTTCATTATCAGAAAGATCTTCTAAAGAGTGATTTAAAGCCAAAGATTTTAATTGTTCTGAAGAAACAGAAAAAGTTAGAGATTCAGTTTGATTAAAATCTTCAAGTGGGCGTTCAATGATTAATTCAAAGGGCTCTTGTTTTGAAATAAGAGGGATGAGTTTTTCTTTAAACAAACGCCAAAATTCAATGGCTTCGGAATTGATTTTAACAACACGATCCCCTGTGCGTAAACCTATTTCATAGGCAATTGTATTCGGGTTATCGATTCCTATTGTAGAGGCTTTTCCGATGATGGTTAAACCGTCAATTTGTCCAATTTGCTCTTTGGTGCTTAGGATATTTGGATTATCTGTAAGGCTTGGAATGGCTTTAACGGTAGTTATCTCGGAGTTGTGTTCACGCTGAACAAGAAACTCAATTGAATGGTTGGGATTTGATTCAATAAACTCGCCGACTTCATGCCAATACTCGACGTCTTGATGGTTAACTTTAAGAATTTTGTCTCCAGGTCGAAACCCCACTTCGTAAGCCTTGGTGTTTTCTAGAATGTCACCAGTGATAGGGATGTTAACTCGTTCTCCGATCATTGCGACAAGTGCAAAAATAAGGATAGCAAAGAAAAAGTTCATCAGAGGGCCGGCAAGAACGATAGCAATTCGTTGGCTAACAGGTTTGTGCAAAAAAGAAATTTTTTGTTTTTCAGGGTCAACGTTTTGAGTTGGGTCGTCTCCAAACATTTTAACGTAGCCACCGAGAGGAAAAAGAGAGACGCAATAAGTGGTGCCGTTTCTTACAAAGCTAAATATTTTTTTTCCAAAGCCCAAACTAAAGACTTCAACATGCACATTAAAAAACTTAGCAACGGCAAAATGTCCTAATTCATGAACAAAGATCAGAAGCCCTAAAAGGATAATAAAGGGTAAAACCCAGCCAAATGCAGATAAGATATACTGTATAAAATATTCCATAGTCATTAGGATACAATTTTGGAATGTCTAAGTCATTTGTTTTATCTTATTTTTGGAACAAGGTATGGTGATTATTTTGCACCAGCCAACGAAAAAGTTGGCTGTTTTGCAGCAGCCACTAAATGAAATATTGAATAAAGAGATAGAGTATTGGTGCAGAAAAAAACAAACCATCAAGTCGATCAAGTGCGCCGCCATGTCCAATAAAATACTTACCAGAATCTTTAACTTTTGCTGCGCGTTTAATGAGGGATTCAAAAATGTCTCCTAATTGTGCCGTTAAAGCAATTAACAAACCGAGGCAAAGCCAAATGATCCAGGGGGAATTAAAAAAATAAAAAAAACCAAATCCAAGAGAAACGGCAGAGGTTCCAAATGCACCGCCTAAAGATCCAAGAAGGGTTTTGTTGGGCGAAAGTCTAGGGGCAAGCTTTTTCCTTCCCAAAGTTTTGCCAACAAGATAAGCAAAAGTGTCTCCGATAAAAACCATAATAAGAAGAAAGAAAAAGAGTTTGTCTCCGTTATCTGATGAAATTAAGATTTTTAAAATAAAAGCCGGCAAGAGAGCTCCATAAAAAAAACCGAAGGAACTATAGGCAATTGTTTTAAAAAGAGAGTCGATTGTTTTTTCTCGAGAAAAGAGGATGAGAAAACAATAGTAAAACAAAACGGCAATAGGTATAAGGGTTGAAGTCTCAATAGAGAATCCTTGAAGAGTAAAGATCAATAGCGTGACAAAAGAAAATAAGATTCGTGGAATAAGCTGTGTCGAAGGACAAAAATGATCAAAAACAAAACGCTGTATTTCAAAAGTTGTCCAAACAAGAAAAATATAAATAGTAAGAATCAATCCAAGTTCAGAAAAAAACAGATAAAGTAAGACAAGAGTTGTAATGGAAATTATTGCGCCGATAACGCGTTTAAACAGTTTTGAATGAAGCATAGATCACACCATACTATAAAAGAGGGTGATTTATCAACAGCCACTTTTCTTATTTCGAGCCAGCTACTATTGAGTGACGTTTCCAAAGCGACGGTCTCTTTTATTATATGACTGAAAGGCCAAATCAAGATCGTTGATTTTAAACTCTGGCCATAAAACATTTGAAAAATAATATTCACTATAGGCAGATTGCCACAAAAGAAAATTTGAAATTCGATATTCACCACTGGTTCTAATAATTAAATCAGGGTCAGGCATGGGATATGAATTTAAACAATTTGTAATGGTGAACTCGTCAATACTGGAGGGGGCAATTTCACCATTTTGAATTTGGTAAGCAATTTTTTGAACAGCGTCGACAATTTCTTGTCGTCCGCCGTAGCTCAGTGCAAAAGTTAAAACCATTCCCGTGTTTTTTGAAGTCATTTCAATTGATTCAATAATGTCATTTTGAATTCTTCTCGGAAGGTTATTAAGTTGACCAATGCAATTAAAACGAATGTTGTTCTTTATGAGTGTGGTTCTTTCGCGATGGATATAACGAGAAAGAAGAGACATTAAAAAATGAACTTCTGTTTCGGGTCTTTTCCAGTTTTCCAAGCTAAAAGCATAAAGTGTGAGATAAGAAAGTTTTCTTTTAGCACATTCGGTGATAATTTTTTTGGCGACTTGAGACCCTTTAATATGACCATAAGTTCGTGGCCGATTTCGCTTTTGAGCCCAACGGCCATTACCATCCATAATAATTGCTAAGTGATGGGGTATAATCAAATGAGAACTCCAAACAACCACTAAATAGTCATGATATCTTTTTCTTTTTCTTCACTGATTCGATCAATTTCAGTGATATTTTGATCAGTTGCTTTTTGAATTTTATCGAGAAGATTTTTTTGACTGTCTTCATCGACCTCTTTATTTTTTAGAGATTTTTTTAAAGTTTCATTAGCGTCTCTGCGAATCATTCGAATGGCAATCCGAGCATCTTCGGCCATTTTTTTTATTGTTTTGACTAAATCTTTTCTTCGTTCTTCTGTTAAATCAGGAAGTTTTAGTCGAATAATCTTTCCATCATTCATGGGAGTCATGCCGATGTCACTTTTAACAATCGAGGTTTCAATTTCTTTTAATAAATTAGATTCCCAAGGTGAAATTAAAAAAGACTTTGGGTCAGGACAAGACATGGATGCAACTTGGCTAAGAGGAGTCATTGTGCCATAGTAATTGACTCGAACAGCATCAAGCATCGAAACATGAGCCCTTCCCGTTCGCACTTTTTTAAGTTCTTCCGAGAAATTTTGAATTGTTTTTTGCATTTTTAGTGTGCTTTCGTTTAACAATTGGTCCATAGAGCGCCCCTTATATTTTATATTTTTTTGGTTGGATTGGCTACTTTTCTTATTTCACACCAGCCACTAATTAATAATTGTTCCAATTTTTTCACCTTGAATAAATCTTAAAATATTACCCGGTTGAGTTAAGTTCAAAGTTATAATCGGCATTTGATTTTCCATACAAAGGCTAACGGCCGTTAAGTCCATTGAACGAAGTCCTTTGTTTAAAACATCAATATAGCTTAATGTTTCGTAAAGCTTTGCGTCTTTATGGAGCATTGGGTCTTTGTCGTAAACGCCATCGACCTTAGTCCCTTTAATTAAGCAATCTGCACTGATTTCGGTTGCTCTTAAAGCTGCAGTGGTATCTGTTGAAAAATAAGGATTACCCGTACCTGCGCCAAAAATAACAATTCTTCCTTTTTCGAGATGGCGGACGGCTTTTCTTCGTATATAAGGTTCTGCAACACGGACCATCGTAATTGCCGATTGCACACGAGTTTGTACGCCTAATTTTTCAAGAGCATCTTGTAGGGCTAAAGAATTGATCATTGTTGCTAGCATTCCCATGTAGTCTGAGCTTGTTCTGTCCATCCCTTTAGCGCTAGCAGAAAGGCCTCTAAAAATATTTCCACCTCCAATGACTAAGCCCAATTGAATGCCAGTTTCATGAACAGATTTTAGTTCATTAGCAACTTCAAAAACAACATCAGGATTAAGCCCTTGTTTTTGTTTTCCCGCAAGAGCTTCTCCACTCAGCTTTAGTAAAATGCGCTTGTATTTTTGAGACACGTTCGTTTTTCCTTAGTCCTTTTTAATTTGTGCTGCGACCTCGTCTGCAAAATTTTCGTTTTTCTTTTGAAGGCCTTCACCCAATTCATAACGAACAAAACGACGAACGACAATATTTTCACCGATTCGAGCAATGGCTTCAGTAAGAAAATCTTTGACAGTTAAATCTGAGTTTTTAACAAATTTTTGTTCAAGCAAACAATTTTCTGAAATCCATTTTTTTATTTGACCATCAACGATGCGATCAATCATGTCTTCTTTTTTCCCTTGTTCTTTTGCTTTTGCAATTAAGATTTCGCGCTCTCTTTCCACACTAGAACTTGGGATTTCATCTGCGCTGACACTCAATGGAGAAGCAGCAGCAATATGCATAGCGATATCATGGACGAGATCTTTAAATTCATTTGTTCGAGCAACAAAATCTGTTTCTGAGTTGATTTCTAAAAGAACTCCAATTCGACCAGTCCCATGAATGTAAGAATGAACTAAACCTTCTGTTGCAATTCGTCCAACCTTTTTTGCTGCAGTAGACAGCCCTTTTTTTCTTAACCAATCAATAGCTTCTTCAAAATTTCCGTTTGTTTCTTGGAGGGCTTGTTTGCAATTCATCATTCCAGCGCTGGTTTTTTCTCTCAGCTCTCTAATTAATTCAGTTGAAATAGTCATTTTTTATCTCCTCAATTCGATTTATATTAAATAATCAGTTGTCGTTGTTTAAGGCGTTTCAGTCTTTTGTTTCTTGAGAAACTCCATCAGTTTCTTGAGAGTCTCCATCATCAGCGCTGTCATTTTCAATCAAGCTGTCTTTTTGGTTTTCAAGCTCAGCTTGAATTTCAACTTCATCGGCTAAACCCGCAGCCACCAATTTGCGAGTTTTCGTCACTTTAACAACCGCTGGTCCACTAGAGGTCGTTGATGTGGGCGAAGCATCTTTAACTGCGGTTTGTCTTTGGACAGAATCTCGGCGCGATGATCTTGATGGAGTTGATTTTTGCTGTTTAGAAGAGTCGTCAGTGAATTTCTGTTCTTCTTTGACATCAACAGCTTTGTCAGATTGTTCACGAAGCTTGAGTTCAAAATCTTTTGATCCCTCTAAAAAGGCATCGGCAATTAGATGAGTAAACAATTTAATTGATCGAATGGCGTCATCGTTACCGGGTAATGGATAATCAATAATTTCAGGGTCGGCATTTGTGTCTGTAATTCCAATAACTGGAATATTAAGACGCTTGGCTTCGGCAACAGCGATGTGTTCTTTTGTCACATCAACAACAAACATAAGAACGGGAGGTTCTTTCATGTCTTTGATGCCCACAAGGTATTCATTTAATCGGATATATTCTTTTTCAAGTCGAGAACGTTCTTTTTTAGTAAAGAACTCAATCTCGCCTTTTTCTTTCATTTGTTCGATTCGTCTTAAACGGTCAATGCTCATTTTGATTGTTGAAAAATTTGTTAATGTTCCACCCAACCAACGTTTTGTAATAAAAAACTGATTGCATCGTTTTGCCGCTTCTTCAACGGTATCAATGGCTTGTTTTTTTGTTCCAACAAAAATCATTTTCCCACCATCAGAAGCTCGTTTTTTAACAAACTCAGCAGCTTCTCGGGCTTTAATAACAGATTTTTGCAGATCAATAATATGTATTCCTCCGCGAGAAGTGTATACATAAGGTTTCATTTTTGGATTCCAACGTTGCGTTTGATGACCAAAATGAACGCCAGCGTCTAGCATTTCTTTCATAGTGATTTGTGGCATTAAGTCCTCCTATCTGGTTAAGCCACCTTCCCGACATGAGATGAAAATCATCACCAGTGGAGTGTCAGGAAGTGAGTTATATTAATTAACAAAAGGGTTTATCACTTGATCACCAATCTGGCAACCAACAAATGGCTTATTTTCGGTCAATTCTTTTTTTAAAGCAGAAATAATCAATCGAGACTGTTCAATAGATCCAATAAGATTTTGTTGATTATGAATAAGGGAAGAACCAATCCAAAAATTTTTAAGATTTGGAAGGGTTTGGTTGGCTTTAAGTTTCATTTCAATTTTTCCGTGGGTATCTTGAGCAAAGACGATTCTTTCTTTAATGACCGTTTTTAAAGCAGAAGGATATGCTTTTTTTATTTGATTTTTCATTTTTTTAAGCAATCGAGTGGTTAATTCATCAGTGTCTTCATCAAGGCGAGGGGAAACAAAGGTAAACCAATGAGAAGCTTGTTGGGAATTATTTTCGGAGGTTTGAGTTGAGCTAAATTGTCCCAAAAAGGCAAGAGTCTGCGTTTGATTTTTTTCGGTTGTGCAAAAGACATGAATGTTTTTATTGGTTGTGAGTTCTTGGTTATGAAGAAGATCAAGCGATAAGGTAGACCACGTTTTTGCTTTTGTGATTTTTTGTTCTTCTTTTGTTCCTAAACAATGAGTTGGAAGCAATTGAGAGAGGTTTTTTAGGTTTCCGCAAAAAATGTAATTTTTGGCATAAATTTTTTTAGATCCGTTGACCACCAAATGATCGACAGTGTCGTTTTCAATAATAATTTTAGTTACATGTGAGCTGTTAAGAAGGTCTCCTTTAAAGCGAGAAAGGAAGGATTGAATCCATTCATGGGGATGGCTTTTAATTTCAATGGAACGATGAGAGGTATAATACTGTAATTCCTTAAAATAATCTGGAGTGGGAAGAGCGCCAAAGCCGATAAAAGGTATAAAGCCACCATTTTCATGGGTTACAGGGGGTGTGTCTATTGGAATTAATTCTTCAACTCGATTAATTTGATTAAAAAAATATTGAAGCGCACTTTGATTGATCAAGGAATCGGGAAAGAAATTAAAACGATTGATTAAAAAGGGTTCATTATCTTCAACAGATTTTAAAAGACCTCCAGGTCGATCAAGACCCTCAAGAAGAGCAACATGATAATTTTGTGAAAGAATCATTCCACAGAGAAGACCCGTAAAGCCTCCTCCAATGATTCCGATATCATAAGAGTTTTTTTTAGTCTTAGCGGTTGGGTTTGTCATAATGCAGACTCCACTTTGTTTCGTCCGCAGCTTACAGTCGTCAGTTTTCAGCGTCTTTTATTAAGTTCATGAAGATTAACTTCTATTTGCTGACAACGGACAAACAATAATTGATTATTTGTTTAGACGAAATATTCATTTTTATTTTTATAAAAAATTATCTTAAAAAAAACAAAATTTTAAGATAAAAACATATCAAGTTCTTCGTGGGATTGTCACCTTTAAAGCTTGAAGCATTATTTTCTAAACACAAAATGGGCTTTATATTGATAAAATGCGCTGATTAAAATGATGAAAGATTTTTGTCGCGACGCATAATCGTGTTGCGAGTTCCACTTCGTTTTGTTTGCAGCCTATCTTTTTTAGTTTCCAGTCGTTGGCTATTTGTTATCAGAAAATAGATTTAAAATTTTAAGGACTTAAAGGGAAGAAGCTGAAAACTGATAACTGATAGCTGAAGACTGTAGGCTGCGGACGGAACAAAGTGGAACCCGCGCTATGAATTGGTGTGAAATAAGGAAAGGAGTAAAAAATAAATGAGCCGAAGAGGGGCTCTAAGAAAAGGGCGAAGAAAAGGGGCTTTTTCTAAGAGAGAAACAATTTTTGGAGAAACGTGATAATAGCTGCGAATGAGCATTTGGCCAAAAGGGTTTGGTGCTAAAATTTGGTCACGGAAGTGGCAAAATAATAGAATTTCAGGGCTATAAGGATAATTAAAAGCATATGTGGCAATAAAACATTTTGGTTTATTGGCGTTGGCAGCCTTGAGAAATTTTTTAAGGACAGCAGGGTTTTTACATTTTTTAGAAAAGGCAGTGGCGCGACGAATAATGTCAGGATAGACGGGTGTATATTTGATAAAGATGCTGAGTTTTCGAGCGGCTTCGGCTTGTCGATTGCCGTATCGTGGGCTTGAATCATAAATTTGGACTAAATCCCAAAAAACGGAAGCAATAATAGCAAGTTCTTTTGTTTGATGAGCATCTTTTAAAATGAGAGGATCTAGTTTTCCAGGGGGAATATTAAAGATGATTTCTAAAACACGAATGTATTTTTCATAAGCTAAGGCGGCTTCTGAATACATTCGGCTGATCATATAGTTTCGACCCTGCTTGAGTAAAGTCACTCGTGAATTCCACATCATGAGTTTTTGTTGTTCTTTCGCTTTTTCTTTTAAGCGAAATTGCGCTCCGGTGGATATTCGCTCTCCTAACCCTTTGAAACATTGGTTGCAAGCCGAATCGGGAATTGACGTTTCTCCGGCAATTTCTGACAGGCGCAGTTTTAAGCCGGGCTCAACATCAATAAGTGTTTCTACTGCTTTTCCACAAAGGGGACAAGTTTGTTTTTCAGACATATATTTTGCTATTTTCTCAGTTTTTGAGGCAATCGACAAGACCAATAAAAAACCAGCCTTAGGGCTAGTTAGTGGCTGTTTTTTAACAGCCACGGTTTATGTTGCTTGTTTTTTCCTCTTTGCTCAACAGTACACCTACTATTAAAAGTATGAATAAAACTGAAATAATTTGATTGGCAATTTAAATGAGCACGCGGGGTTTGAACTGAGGCTAGCCTGGGTGGCCAACGGGGTTACCACCTTAGCGAATTAAGACTCAGAATTGCTTGACAATTTCTTTTATAAGTCTAGAAACTACAATTAGGGTACAGAATGTTTGAAGAAAAATTAAAAATTAAAAAAAGTAAATCTAGCTTTTATCAAAATAAAATTAAAAAAAGCATGTCTTTTCCTGATTGGATTGTTGATGAGCCTGATTACAAAATTAAGTTTTATGTCATTGATAACTTAGTTGTTTATTCTGAAGCCAAAGGTGTTCTTTCTTTGGAAAATGTTAAAATGTTTTTTAAAAAGTACGAGCAAGTTATTAGAGAATCGGGTCTTCATAAAAAAAATTATCATTATCGCATAATGAACTGGAATCAATTAAGATCAAGTCGTTGGACAGCTCGATTGGCTTATA
>CAYMLA010000020.1:0-13867 GCA_964390785.1 uncultured Bdellovibrionales bacterium
AAATGATTAAAGCTTTGCTCCAAGAAGGAGTGGATGTTTTTAGATTGAATTTATCCCATGGTTCACGTTCTTGGCATAAAGATTTGATTTCACACATACGAAGTGCTTCTGAGAAATTAAACAAACCTGTCGCCATTTTAGTTGATTTACAAGGTCCCAAAATAAGAACGGGAGACTTAATTAAGAGCCCCATTCAACTCAAAAAGGGACAACTTTTTACGTTCACCACAAAAAAAATCTTAGGTGACCAAAATCATGTCGGAGTAAGCTACAAAGGATTACCTAAAGATATTCAAGCCGGCGATGAACTTTTTGTTAATGATGGCCTTCTTAAATTTAAGGTTTTAAAAATAGAGAAAGAGGAAATACAAACTCGTGTTTTAGTTGGCGGAGAGCTTTCGGCACGAAAAGGAATTAATGTCCCTCGTCGTTTTTTGAACACATCGGCTTTTTCACGTAAAGATAGAGAAGACGTGCAGTTTTTTTCTCGCTTGGATGTCGATTATTTTGCCCTTTCCTTTGTTAGAGAAGCCCGAGAAGTTTTAAGTTTAAAAAAACTTTTAGCTAAAATAAACTGCGAGTGCCCAATAATTAGTAAGATTGAAACCTATCAAGCCATCGAAAATATAAATTCAATTCTCGAAGTTTCTTCAGGTATTATGATCGCTCGAGGTGATTTGGGCGTGGAACTCCCTCCAGAAGATGTGCCTATTATGCAAAAGCAATTGATTGAAAAAGCAACACAAAAAAGAAAAATTGTTATTACAGCAACACAAATGCTCGAAAGCATGATTTCAAATCGACAACCCACTCGAGCTGAAGCTTCAGATGTTGCAAATGCTATTATGGACGGTTCTGATGCCATCATGTTATCGGGAGAAACCGCGATAGGAAAATATCCTGTTACAGTGATCAATCTTGCTCATCGAATAGCCAAACGAGCCGAAAACAGTGAGTATTTAAGAGATATTTTTGTAAATATTGAACATGCCATTTGGGATGTTAGTTTAGCAACGGCCATTGCTGGTGTTTCTGCAGTTGAACAAGCCCAAGCTCGAGCCATACTTGTTTTTACAATAAGTGGTTCAACAGCTCTTTTAGTTTCTAAACTAAAACCTAAAATCCCTATTTTAGCTGTTACACCCTCAAGAAAAACACTGCAGCGCCTTTGCTTAATGAGAGGAGTGAAACCACTTTTAGGAATTACACACAAATCGAGCAACGAGATGATTCGAGTGGGAATCAATAAAGCAAGGGAACAAGGTTTTTTAAAAAAAGGGGATTGTGTTGTTGTTCTTGTTGGGGAGATTCGTGGCCGAGGAGCCACAAATTCAATGAAAATACTTCGCATTGAGTAGTGCCTAGTGAAATAGTTTCAACAAATCAACTATCCCATTTCAACTTTTCGTTAAGAACTTTTTTTAAAGCTGATAAAACTGATTGGGGTGAAATTGATTTCATACAATCATGAGTGCCAAGAGGACACTTTTGTGGACCATGCTTCCCACAAGGACGACACGATAAAGAATTATTTTGAACAACGATAGCCCTATTTTGCCAAGGACGAAATCCTAAATTTAATGTCGTAGGTCCAAAAACAGCAACATTGGGTATCTCTAAAGCCGCAGCCATATGCATAGCTCCACAATCATTGCTGACCAAAGCTTGTGACTGAGACAAAATCAACAAAGATTCAAAAACACTCAATTCGCCAACAACGCTAACTCCTGCATTGAGCGACTGAAGAATTTGATCTGAAATCCACTTTTCATCGGGCGCACCAACAATTAATACTTGATAACCCTGTTCTTCAAGAAGCTTTCCTAATTTAATGTATCCCTCAATCGTCCAGCGTTTGGTTCCCCAAACACTTCCTGGAGCAAAAGCAATTGGTTTTTCAATTTTTTTAGACTGAATGATCTGATTGATTTTTAATAACGAATTTGAAATTTCTTCTTTGAAAATATAATTCACTCGCTCAAGATCTTTCATCTCAAGACAAATGCTCATTGATGCCCAAGAAGGAACATAACGAAAATCACTGGATTTTAAAATTTCAGGTAGAAACCGACTTTCTTTCTCATGAAAAGAATTTTGATATTGATCAAGCCACAATGAAAGTTCTGAATCCATTTTATTTAATAAATACAATTGACGGATCACTTCCGGAAATTGAATTGGCTTAAAAACACGTTGATCAAAAAAAAACTTATTCCACCATTTAAAATATCCAATTTTTGTATCTGCCTTAAGTTTTCGAACCAAAAAAGCCGTTCTAACCGATTCATGAGGAGAAATCAGGATCGAGTACGAGTACTCCATTAATTTTTGTTTAGCCTTCCTCCAAGACCTGGAATCCTTTTTATCAACTTCAATAACAAGATCAACTAATTTTAAAAAACGAAAAGAATCTCCAAGCCCTTTTTTACAAAGCAGAAAAAGAGGACGATCTTTATCCCAACTCTTTACTCTTTTTAAAAGAGGAATGGTTAAAAACAGATCTCCTAAAAAAGCCGTTTGTATAATTAAATTGGGTTTTTTCAAATGATCTTCACTCATAATTGTTTTAAATCTCCTTTACAAGAAACCCTATTTAAAATTTTTCTAACAACAACAGAAGCCATAAAAAATCCAAAACTTCCTGTAACAAAACTCACCGTTCCCAAATTCTCATTCTCCTTGCGATCAACTTTTTCAATCGAAAAAACACAATCAATCCCCCACTTACCCTCTCTTGGAAGCTTCAACTTTGTTCGAAGCAACTTCCTAACTCGACTCAATAAACAATCATTATAACTTAGAGTTAAATCATCCGCACGAATTAAAAAAGGGTCTGTTTTTCCACCTGCACCCCCACTTGAAACCACTGAAATTTGATTAAAAAAACAATGAGCCAACACTTGAGCCTTATTCCAAGTCTGATCAATGGCTTCAACAATCAAATCCGCTTGCGCTTGTATGAGATGATTACAATTATCATCCGTGATTTGATCATGAATTGTGTGTAATTTTAAGTTGGGGTTAATTTTAATAAGGCGATCTCCGAGAGCAAGCGTTTTTTTTTGCCCTAAAGTGCTACAATCAGCCTGAATTTGACGATTCACATTGCTTGCCTCTACACAATCATAATCAAGCAAGCTCAATTCGCCAATTCCTGAACGAACCAGTGATTCTGCAACCCAAGACCCAACTCCACCCAAACCAATCACCTGAATATGGCTTGATTGAAGTTTTTTAAAAGACTCCTCACCATAAAGCTGTTTAATTTTTAAAAAAAACACATCATTTTCTACCAACATAAAATCAACCCAAAAAAGAGTGTTGAAGACTGTTTTCTAAATTAACAAAAATTTGTTTTTTTAAACGACCCTCATCAACACAACGAAGTTTGGCCACCTCCTTAACAATTTCATCTAAATAAAACGGAAAATTTATTTCACCTTGACGAATTAGGGCTGGTTGATCCGGTGAATCTGTCTCTAAAACAAAATCAGTTTCTCCTAATAATTGAAGAGTTTTTCTTATCTTTTTATTTTTTACATTCTGAACCGATGTCCCAATTGAAAGCAAAATGCCATGTTTTAAATAACGCTGAGCCAACTCAAAAGACCCATTAAAAGCATGACAAATCCCCTTTAACGAAGCAAACGAACTTAAAATATTTAAAACCTCATTATGAGTGTTTACAACGTGTAAAACCAAAGGAAGTTTTTTTTCAATGGCCAATTCAACTTGTAAAATAAAAAATTGAATTTGACGTTCTTTCTGTTCTTCTGTCTGACAAAAACGATAATCTAAACCGATTTCTCCAATAGCCCTTGTATGATCAATTCGTTTTTTTAAATATTCAAAAGCCTGTTTACAACGAGCTAAATTTTGAAATGCAATCCAATAGGGATGCAAACCAAAACAAGGAATCAAACCGGAGATTTCTTGTTTTAAACAAAGCTGCTTGTCCCACTCGTTAGGCTCAATACCACCTTGGAAAAAAAAATGAATTCCTTTTTCATAAGAACGCTCAATGATAAATTTCAAATCTTGATCAAATCGAGAATCCGTTAAATGGCAGTGCGAATCAACAAAGCTCACAACATCTTTCCAATTTTTTCCCAAGAATCACGCAATGTAATGGTGCGATTAAAAATCAGTTGATTATCAGCAGAATGACTTGAATCAAGACAAAAATATCCCATTCGCTCAAACTGATAAGATTCTCCAATTTTTGCGTTTTGCAAACTCCATTCTAACTTTGCTTGCTTGTTCACTTTTAACGAATCTGGATTAATAGCTTCTAAAAAATTTTTTTCCTTATCTCCTAAAGGATGAGGATCAGAAAACAACCGATCATAAAGTCTCACTTCAGCAGAAACACTCTTCTCCGCACTCACCCAGTGAATTGTCCCTTTCACCTTACGACCATCAGGCGAATCTCCCCCTTTGGTTTCAGGATCATAAGTGCAATGCAACTCAGTGATTTCCCCTTCACTATTTTTAACCACATGATGACAAGTGATGTAATAGCCATATCTCAAACGCACTTCACGCCCAATTCCTAACCTAAAAAACTTTTTAGGAGGATCTTCCATAAAATCATCTCTTTCAATATACAAGTTCTTTGAAAAATAAATCGTTCGTGTTCCCATTGTTTCATCTTGAGGATGATTGCTGGCTTTAAGCTCTTCTATTTGACCATCGGGATAATTTGTAATCACAAGCAAAAGAGGATTTAACACTCCCATCACTCGGCAAGCTTTTTTTTCTAAATCCTCTCTCACACACGTTTCTAAAAGAGCAACATCAATAACGCTATCTTTTTTAGTCACTCCAATTCGTTCACTAAAATCACGAAGCGCATCGGCTGTATAGCCTCGTCTTCTCATTCCAGAAATTGTCGGCATCCGAGGGTCATTCCAACCATCCACTTTTTTTTGTTCAACCAATTCAAATAATTTTCTTTTACTCATCACCGTGTAATTCAAATTCAAGCGAGCAAACTCAATTTGCTGAGGATGACAGGGAGCCGACACATTCTCAATAAACCAATCATACAACGGACGATGATCTTCAAATTCCAAAGTGCAAATACTATGAGTGATTCCTTCAAGAGAATCTGATAAACCATGAGTAAAATCATACATGGGATAAATACACCATTGATCACCCGTTCGATGATGATGATAACCCTTTCGAATCCGATAAATAATAGGATCACGCATATTCATATTTGGAGAAGACATGTCAATTTTTGCACGAAGCACATGTTGACCATCCTCAAACTCTCCGTTTCGCATTCGTCTAAAAAGATCTAAATTTTCCCCTACAGAACGACTTCGAAAAGGACTCTCTTTTCCTGGCTCAATCAAACTTCCACGATAAATCTTAATATCTTCTGAACTCAATGAGCACACATAAGCTAGACTATTTTCTATAAGTTCTTCAGCAAATTGATAGAGTTGTTCAAAATAGTTTGATGCATAAAACAAACGATCATCCCAATCAAAACCCAACCACTTCACATCTTCCTGAATGGACTTAATGTATTCAATATCCTCGGATAGTGGATTTGTATCATCAAATCTTAAATTGCATTTTCCATTATAATCGCGAGCAAGACCAAAGTTTAGACAAATTGATTTTGCATGTCCAATATGAAGATAGCCATTGGGTTCAGGAGGAAATCGAGTCATCACAGCTCCCTCATTTTTTCCATTTTTTAAATCTTCATCAATGATTGATCGAATAAAATTTTTTGGTTTTTCCATTAAATTTCTTTTCCCCCTTTTTTTAAAAAAACCTCAACCTCAGGAACTCCGCCCTGAAAAACAAGATAACCATCAAAGGTTTCTCTTGGAGTGATTTCTCCAGCAATTGGAGTCAACATGATTTTTTTAACTTCGTCTAAATCGTTTGTTTGTCCCAAAGCCCACCCCAATTTCACATAGGCCACTTCAGGCAACATATTTCCAACGGGCACAACCCCTAAACTCATTAAATCTCTTCCTGTATCATAAACAAACATATGAGCATAACCCCACAAGGTTTGAACAGTCATATAAACAGCCACATTGTTTTCTTTGGCTCTTTTAATCGCGGGATAAAGAGGTTTATTAACATGACCTAAACCTGTTCCAGCAATAACAATTCCTCGATAGCCTTTCTCAATCAACGAATCAATCATATCAGGACGCATATCAGGATAATAATACACCAAAGCAACCATGGGCTCAAAACAAGCTTTAATCGTCACCTGTCGATCTTGTCGTCTTGGTTTAAAATCAGACTTGATCGGCGTAATTTGATTGCGATCAATTCGAGCAACAGGAATATCTCCAATTGTTCTAAATGTTGATCGAACAGAAGAATGCATTTTTCTCACTCGTGTTCCTCTATGCAATAACCCATAGCGATCAGAAGTAGAACCAAACATGCACACCATCACCTCTGCAATAGGACCTTCTGAAGCCATTTTAGTTGCATGCATTAAATTAAGAGCCGCATCGGATGAAGGCCGATCACTAGACCTTTGAGACCCGACCAAAACAATCGGAACAGGGGGGTCTTGAACCATAAACGATAAGGCCGCAGCAGTATGGTGCATTGTATCCGTACCGTGACCAATCACAATTCCATCAATCCCTTTTTCAATTTCCTTTCCAATGGCTAATGCTAATTTTTTATACTGCTCAATTCCCATGTTTTCGCTAAAAACGGCAAATAATTTTTCTGTATCAATATTACAAATATCGGCAAGCTCTGGAACCGCTCCATACAACTCTCCAGGAGAAAAAGCCGGAATAACAGCCCCTGTTCGATAATCTAAACGAGAAGCAATAGTTCCTCCCGTTCCAAATAATTTTACATTCGGCTTATCCGGAGAATAAGGAAATTCTTTTTCTGGAATTTTATAATTGGCTTCCTTAAAACCAACTTCAGTGATTTCTTTAATTGTATGAATGGCAATTCCAACATTATATCCCGTTGGAATTTTAATCACAATGTGTTGATCATCATCATTTTCTGCCCGCGGCAAAACAATTCCTCTAAAATCTCCCTGTGTGGTTTTAATAATAGCATCACTCCATACTCTTGATTTAAATTTTTTTAAAACCTCACGAGCGCTTCCCTTATATCCTTTAAACACATCAACATCAACCACGACATTCTTCTCCTCTAAGAGATTGACAAATTCCGAGAACTTTTTTATGCAATTCTTTCAAAGAAACATTACCTAAAGCCAATGGCCTCAACTTTCCCATAATCCAATGAACAGCTTCTTTTTTATTTTTTGTTCGACCAACAGAATAATAAAGATCAACCAAAGCAGGAATTTCCATATAAATCTCTTCAAAATCGTGTTTTTTGAATCCAATTGTAATTAAAACAGATTCAAAATCCATATTGGGATGTTCAAAAACAGTCGGGAGCATAGCCGACACCAATTCTGGCTGAAGATTATGTTTGTAAACAAACTGATAAAGATTATAAATAACTTTAAAATCAAAAGGCTCTGTTAATTTAATCTGTCCTTGAATAAACTTCAAACGATGAGCAAATAATAATGAAACTTGCTTCGGACTAAAATGAAATTCACTTATAATCTGCTCTATTAAATCCATAAGATTATTTCTTAGAATAAACCCCCAACCATCAACAGGAACTTTCCATTGTTTTAAAGTTTTATAACGCTGCTTAAGGGGAACAGGCAAAGTGGATCGAATTTGATCAACCCGAGCTAAATCAATCGGCAAAGGAACTGAATCTGTGTCAGGATACATCCGATTAGCGCCCGGTAAAACTCTTTCAAAAATAGTGTTTCCGTTCGGTAAAGCTTTACGAGTTTCATTAGGAACGCCAACAAAAGCCATTAAACATCGCTCTTCAATTGTTTCAAGTGCTGTTTTTAAATCATAATCAGACGTCCAAAAAAGAATTTGAGCATCTGTTTCTTTAGCCTGTAAATTTTCTCGAATTCCATCCCAATTGAATTCTTCCATTTGTTCATCAAAAGCTTCACTCGAAAGAAGATTAGGCTTTTCTAAACAAGCAATCACTTTAAGCTGATCACTGATTTCATCAACAAACATTAAACCCGGTTGTGTAAAATGCGACAGAAGTCCCTTGAAGCCAGGAAGATTCACTGCAATTAATTTTAAGTTTTTCTCTCTTGCTTGTGTGACCCAAAGGTGTTCAATTTGAATTTTATCCAACTCAATCTCAATCGAATTGATTTTCCATTTGGATTTTAAAAGCTTTCTTTTTGTTATTTTCTCTTTAATAAGCAATAATGATTTTTGACGAAAGGCTTCTCGATGAGTCAACTGAGGAATCCATAAAATATGAGACACGCCTTTTATTTCAACACGAGTTCCCCCTTCGACACTCACATTCACATCTTGCCGACCAGCCCCACTTCCCACACGAACAAGTCCTGTGCTTCGTGCCAAAAATCGAATGTGATGGGCTGCATCTCTTACTTCATATGGCGTCAATAACTCTGGGCCTGTAACTGTTTCAATCAGAGGCGTTCCCAAACGATCTGTGGAGTAAATTCGTTCATGACCACAATCAGAAATCTCGCGACAAGAATCTTCTTCAATACTCAATTGAATAATGCTCACTTTTTTGCGCTTAAGACGAATGCTTCCATCAATACCAATGATCCCTGTTCTTTGAAATCCGGTTGGAATGCTTCCATCAAGATATTGCTTTCTTGTTACATGAAGCTCACCCACAATTTTTAAATCCAACAACAAAGCAATTTTGATTGCAATTTCTAAAGCCTTTTGATCAATTAAAAAGGGCGGAGTATCATCAATATCATAAGTGCAAGCCGTTTTGTGATTGAGACGATATGTGATGTTTTTTTTAGTTCTAAACTCCATAAGAGCCGTTCCATCATATTCACCCAATTCGCTTAATGTTGGACGCATATGTCTTACTATTTTAGCATCATAATCATCAAAAACATGATACTGCCCCGATGGACATCGACAAAACAATTTAAAATCAGTCTTAAGTTGCTGATGCACCTCAAGTCCACTTTTAAATCCCAACTCCAGATACGTATTTTCGGTTGCTTCAGCTAATGGAACATAGCCCACTTCAGTTTTTGTTAATTCAAAATTTTCTCTACTCATATCTCTCTCACAAACCCGCTTGCTAAGGATTCACCTTTCTTTTTTGTGAAAACAATTTCTTGAACACTTTATACAGGACAACTTATAAAACACTTCATAATCTAATTCTTTAAAGAATTGAATAAATAGTACCTGTTGCGAAATAAATCAAAGCAACCTATTAAAACACCTAAGTTATCCTAATCACAAGCAAATAGATTTGCATAACTTTCTGTTCCAAAGAAATTTATTCTAAATCTGTAATGCTTTTGGCTATGAACAATTGAATGTCTTAGATGCAGGTGGCCAAAGTTAAGCTATTCTCTCTAGACTCTCTTATTCTTGCTTAATACAATAATCAACCAATGGCTACCACAAAACAAACGTTTTGATTGTTTTGCAATTGAAATAGTTTTTTCCCATCTGGAGAACGAAAATTGGAAAATATTATTTGGAATCATTTTTGGTGGGCTATGGCTATAACTTTACTGGCTGGCCTTTGCACTGGAATTGGGAGTTTTATTTCCCTTTTTACCGCAACAACAAATAAAAAATTTCTTTCTTTAGCCCTTGGTTTTTCGGCCGGTGTCATGATCTATGTTTCAATGATCGACATTTTTCCAAAAGCCAAAGATGCTCTTATCTCTGCCACCAACGCTCAAACAGGGTACTTATTAACAACCTTTGGTTTTTTTGCAGGGATTGCTCTTATTGCTTTAATTGACCGATTTATTCCCGAAATAAAAAATCCTCATGAATTTCAAGAAATCGACAGTTCCCATCATCCTTCTCCTCTACAAAATTCTTCAAAGCTTTTACGTATGGGAACGCTTTCAGCTTTAGCCATTGCTATTCACAATTTCCCTGAAGGAATGGCTACCTTTTTAGCTCTCTATAAAGATCCCAGCATTGGAATTCCAATTGCTGTCGCTATAGCAATTCATAATATTCCTGAAGGCATTTCTGTTTCTGTCCCTATTTATTATGCCACTGGCAGCAGAATGAAAGCCTTTTGGTATTCTTTTTTATCCGGTGTTTCTGAACCCATCGGTGCGCTTGTTGGCTTTTTTATCTTTCTTCAGTTTATGAGTGATATTTTCTTTGGTGTTATTTTTGCTTCTGTTGCTGGAATTATGGTTTTTATTTCTCTTGATCAACTTTTGCCCGCGGCTCGTGAATACGGCGAACATCATCTTTCGGTTTATGGATTAATTTCAGGAATGGGAGTTATGGCTTTAAGTCTCATATTATTTTCATAACGCAAACTTCATTTCATTAACACCCTTTTAATTTTTTTTTTAATTTTCTTATTTTATCCCAAAGAACAACTTCAGGAATGGCATTCATTTTCAAAGCTGACATGCATTCAGACAATCGCCCTGATCTATTTTTTAAACTTTCAATCGCTTTACCAAGATCTTTAACAATGCTCTTTCCATAAGCAATTTCAGCTTTTTGAATAGCTTCAATTAACATCTCTGAAGAGAGATCAAGCATAGAAAGATCAATGAGATCTCGACTAAAAACAGCATCATCAGACCATCGATCAGAGTTAGCCAAAAGCTTAGAAACGGCCATGTCTTTTAAAGTCAAAGTAGCAATACCACATATCGAATCACTTGGAGATGGGATATCTAGAATAACTCGACTCTCAAAAACAATTTCAAATTTAATTTCTTCTCCTCCATGATTAAGCATTGTACGAATTCCATACTGATCAGCACGCACTTCACGAACCAAATCAAGATGAAACCGATCCCGAACAATTGCTGACAAATGAGAAGCCCCTTTAAGATCTTGACGTAACTCTCTATAGCCGTTCAAATCTGATATAAGAAAATCAATATCAACTGATTCACGATATTCGCCATGAGATAAAACAATAGCTGTTCCTCCACCAAAAAAACACCCCCGTTTGAAAAGAATTTCCGCATCGAGGGATTGAAGAATAGTAGCAATACGAACGTGATGATCTTTTTTAAACAAGCAATCTTTCCTTACCAAAAAGAGTTAATAAATTTTGAATAAATTTTTGTTCGTTTGGATTTAATTCAGCAATATCTATATGCCGCCAATTGCGTTCATAAAGACTAAGAGCTTCTTTTAAAGTGATTTCTCTTTTTTTATTGATCTGCCAAGCCAATTTTTTTAATTGTGGATAACGAGATATTGAAACCTTAGAATCCTTTTTTAAATCATTAGAATTTGAAGCTATGTTGATTTGCTTAACATCAATCAGGCTAAGTTCAAGTCCCAAAACAAATATGACATTTATATAGGCTCCCATGGTAACTGAAGCCTCACCTCTTTCAATACGATTTAAAGTCATTCGAGAAATTCCTGCCGCTTCTGCTGTGGAAACAGCAGACACTTTAATCATTCTTCGTCGAACATAAATCTGCTTACCTAGAAGACGAAGAAATTCTTTGATATTTTTGCCAAATGGCGGAGATTGGGATGGCATACGTAACTCATTATAAACAAAATTTGCAAAATGTCTAGAATAAGTTACTAAAATAGTCAAATTACTTCTTGCACTGGAATTAGTTGCACATAGGTAAAACTTTATGGTATTGCATAGTGACAAATTCAACTCTTTAATTCAAATGGGAAAGCACGGGAAAAGAAGCTTATGAAAATACGATCCATTTCAATTTTTATTTTGTTGATTGCCAATCTGCTCTTTTTTTGTTTTGCATTATTTGTACCTCCGACTGCAATGGCCACAGATACTGTTGAGGATTACACTTTCGAAAAATTTGAAACCGATCTCGACTACCTACTCGAGCATGCGACAGATTACTCACTTAAGGTCATCCATTATCCAATTCAAAATAAAGAGACTGACCTTGAAGGCGATTTTAAAACGTTTAATGAAGAACTCAAACGGCTTAAAAAAAATCCATGTTTAACCATGGATCAGTTAATTACCCAGAAAGTGAATTCTTCAGATATCTCCTTCAAATACTGTCAATCCCTTTGGGGCCAGATGAAAGAAGCTTGGTCGTTTGAAAAACGTCTTTCTTTAGCTCACCTGGTGACTGATCAAGGTTATTTTTTGGGGGGCATCATCAATATTGCCGCTAACTTGCCCCATCCTTTGATGTGGGATTATTTTTTTAAAGAAGACGAAATAATTGAGACACTTTTAATGTTTCCATTAAATTATTCTGAAGAAGACGTCTTGTACGATGGGAATTTAGGGGTATATAAATACAAAAATCAAAAACTCCACGAAAGTATATTTGTTTTGGCTAGCCTACTTTCTGCAAACAAAAAAAAGTTTTTAGATGTATTTAAACAAGTTCCAGAATCCATTCAAAAAAGGTTTAAAATTAATCTGAATGATTCCAGTTATGAAAGTCGTCATGAGCCTTTCGATCTCTTACAAACAGAAATCTCTCATTATTTTTATTCTATTGCGAGTATAGAGAGCGAAACCACAAAAATTCAAGTTTCAAAACTTGTTCACAGGGCTATGTACAAAGTTTTGGGTCTTTCAATCGAACAAGACGCTCTCGGATCAGATTTATTGGGATGGAATCTGGTTAAAACAAAACAAGAGTCGCAGAGGCTCTTGTTTTGTGGTGATGAAATGAGCTATTCTGAACGTATTAACGATTTAAAAAAAACTTCCATTTCTTTCACTGCTGAAAACGCCCTCGTTCAGATGACCCTTATTACTCAACTTGACAATATTTTGGTGGAAAAGGCAAAGACCTTTTTTTGCGATAATATTCCTCTTAAAATTTCTGCTTCTGTTGTTCAAGAAGATCCTTTAGGCCAGCCTGAAGATTTTGATCTTCTAAATTGGGTTGATTCTATTAATCCTGTGCGCGTAGTGAGTACTTTTTCGTTGATTGAAGAAACAAGTTCATTGAGTCGAACAGCCTTTGGAGCCTTTTTGTGGTCGCAAGGATTTGTTTTGAAGAACAGTCCCCAAGTGAAAGAAACAAAACCTGCTTTTCGGAAGCACTTTCAACGTTCCGACATTTATATCCCAGCGTCGCACTCGATTGACTTAAATCAATTTCCTTTAGGGTCAGAATGGAGTCTAGTTGTTGAGTATCGTAAGTGGTATCGATCCCAGTATTGGGGAATACGCCCACTCGACTTGGTTTTGTTTTTTCCCTACCAGCCCAAAAACACTTCCAGTTCCAAAATGATAAATTTTGATTTAAACGAATTGGCTGAGCTCTTTATTGAAAGACGAAGTATTAAGAAACATTCTCTGTTTATTTTGACGACATCCTGTCATTCTGGTGGTGCCGTTATGACGTGGACGAAGGCATACCGAAAAGCGGTCGAACAATTGCTTGAGAATGGTCAGATCAGTTCAATTTCTGAAACAAGGAATCTCCCTCATGCTGTCGCTTCAAATGGGGGATGGCCTACTTCATCCGTATTAGCCATGTTAAGTAATGTAGCTTATCCTTTGGGAGCCGTTAATGAATTAATGAAAGGATCAAGTCCGAATGATGTTTTTGAGTTTCTTCAGAAGCCTCCTCCATCGAATCTTATGTTTTCGGCTATTAAAGCACTTGGAGGTGTTCTTACTGATCAAGAACCAATTGAATCTTTTAGTCCAATTTACAACATGAAAGATCCCAACGTTTTAACTTATAATGGATATGTTGTAACTATTGAAGCCAGCGGTAAGATTTTTGAGTATTGAAGCTATACTAGTACAGCTCGACTTAAGTCCTTCGACATTTTTACACAGAGAGTCTGTCATTAGATTCTTCCGTGCT
>CAYMLA010000021.1:0-13629 GCA_964390785.1 uncultured Bdellovibrionales bacterium
CCGTGAAAATTGAGTCTCTCTGTGGCATGGATGTTGTTGGTTTATAATTGAAAAAATTAATAACAGATATTCATCACGTATCATTTGTTTTATGAGTAATGCTTTTTCAAACATTTTTGACAAAAATGCAATTTTTAACTACCAAGTAACTTATTGAATTTGTTAATGGATGAGTTTTTGTGCATTACACGTTGAAGCTATCTCGCAACAGGCACTAACTATTCAAATCAATATTTTTTGGAGCATGACAACGAATAAAATGATTAGCCCCTACTTCTCTTTCTTCAGGATAAACTTTTGGACACAATTCACTCCAAGACTTCGATTGACACGAATCAAACAAGGAACAACGAGGGTGAAAATGACATCCAGCAGGACGATCAATAGGAGATGGCACGTCTCCCTTCATCGGTTCTGGCAAAGCCTTATCAACATCAATACTCGGAACAGCATCAAGCAAACTTTTTGTATAAGGATGTTGAGGATTGCTCAATACTTCTTCAGCTTCACCAAATTCAACAATACGACCAAGATACATTACAGCAATTTTATGAGCAATATAAGAAACCACCCCAATATCATGAGTAATAAACAAATAGGTCAATTTGTACTTTAACTGCAGTTGACGAAGTAGATTTAAAACTTGTGCTTGAACAGAAACATCGAGAGCACTTGTTGCCTCATCTAAAACAATAAACTTCGGCTCTAAAACAACAGCTCGTGCAATAGCAATACGCTGCCTTTGTCCACCTGAAAACTCATGAGGATAACGATACATTGTGTTTTCAGGAAGCCCGACTTCAGTCAATACTTTTTTTATCCGCTCATAATGCTGTTTAATTGTTTGACTTGGAAAATGAATTTTTAAACCTTCAACAATAATTTGTCTAATCGTCATTCTGGGATTTAAAGATCCATAAGGATCTTGAAAAATAATTTGAAGATCTGATCGATATTTTTTCATTTGAGTCGAAGAAATTTTTAAAACATTAGACCCATCATAGTAAACGCCTCCAGAAGCTTCTGGTATCAAACGCAATAAACTTTGACCAAGAGTGCTTTTTCCACAACCTGATTCTCCTACCACTGCAACAGTTAACCCCTCCGGAACGTCTAGAGAAACGTCATCAACAGCCTTAACATAATTAACAATTCGCTTAAAAAAACCACCCCGAACAGGAAAAAACGTGCTTGCCCCTTGGATTTTAAGTAAAGTCCCACCCGTCGATGTCGGTGTTTGAACGGAACTAACCATTCGTAAATTTTGTTTTACTTTATTTCTAAACTCCGGATCACCAACAAAATGGCAGGCCACCACCTGACCACTTTCTAAAGTCACTAAGGGAGGATCTAGACTTTGACACTGCTTCTGTGCAAAATCACAACGCTCAGAAAATCGACATCCAACATCAGAAAAATCTG
Source organism: uncultured Bdellovibrionales bacterium (assembly GCA_964390785.1). Classification (GTDB taxonomy): domain Bacteria; phylum Bdellovibrionota; class Bdellovibrionia; order Bdellovibrionales; family CAYMLA01; genus CAYMLA01. The sequence goes on from CAYMLA010000021.1 coordinate 1,423, forward strand.
TTGCAACACGAACCATCCCAGGAATAACAGGAAGAGATTCATCCCGTTTTCCTTCACGAGGAATACACTCAATCAACTTCGCAGTATAAGGATGCTGAGGCGAACGAATGATTTCTTTTCGCAAACCTAATTCTGCCAAACGACCAGAATACATAACCATTACCCGATCAGCCATTAAATTAACAACTCCTAAATCATGAGTGATCAAAATAACTGCTGTTTTCGTTTTGAGTTGCAATTCTTTAATTAAAGTCAGAATTTGTGCTTGAATTGTCACATCTAATGCTGTTGTTGGCTCATCACAAATTAAAATTCTAGGTTCACAGGACATCGCCATTGCGATCATGATTCTTTGCTTCATTCCACCAGAAAGTTGATGCGGGTAGCTCTCTAAAATTATCTCTGGATTTCGCATTCCAACACTATTTAACAAACTTTCTGCACGTTCATTTGCACGTTCAAAATTCAACCCCAAATGCTTCATAAGCGGTTCTCGAAGTTGAGTCCCAATTGAATAGACAGGATTAAGAGCCATCATCGGCTCTTGAAAAATCATTCCGATTTTATGACCTCTAATTTGTTCTAGTTGCTTGTCATTAAGTTCTAGAAGATTCAAACCATCAAATAAAATTTGACCTGATGGATGAAAAGCAGACGTTTGAACCAAAAGACGTAAAATTGATAATGCCGTCACCGATTTTCCACAACCCGACTCACCCACCAAAGCTAAACACTCGCCCTCAAACACATCAAAACTTACATCATCAACAGCTTTAGCGTCAGAACCTTCAACTTTAAAATAAGTTTTTAAATTTTTTACTTCTAAAACCTTCATCAACACCTCTTCTATTAGCGTCTTTTTGGATCAAACACATCCAAAATGGCTTCACCAATAAAATTCACCAAAACTAAAATTAAAACTAAAACTAAAAAAGTTGGAATTCCAATCCACCATGAACTGATATTATCCATTCCCTGTTTAAGCAACTCACCCAAACTTGGTGTCGGCGAGGGAACACCCAAACCTAAAAAATCAAGACCCACTAAAGCTGTCATGCTTCCCGTAATGCTAAACGGAACACGCGTGACCACCATGGTTAAAGCATTCGGTAAAATGTGTTTGGACATTATTGAAAGATCAGATGCTCCCAAAGCACGTGCCGCTTTAACATATTCTTTATTTCTTGATTTTAAAAACTCCACTCTCACTAAAGCTTGAGGACCAATCCATCCGAATAAAGATAAAATTAAAATCATCAAGAAAATATTTGGAGTAAACACACTCGCAATTAAAATTAAAGCATACAAAAAAGGAATAGAACGCCAAACTTCAATTAAGCGCTGAATAATAATATCAGTCCACCCTCCAAAATATCCCTCAACTGAACCAATTGCAATTCCAAGCAATGCATCAATTAAAGCTAAAATCAAACCAAACATAAGAGATAAGCGAAACCCATATATCAAACGAGACAACACATCCCTTCCTCGATTATCTGTTCCAAAAAGGTTTTCTAAAGAAGGAGGACTAGGGTGCTGAATGAGTGGATTATAATTTATGCTATCATAATCCCATTTAATGAAAGGCCAAAGAGCCCAATTGCCCGGTTGACTCATTTGTTCTAAAAAGAAAGGATCCAAGTAATCAGTCTCTGTCTCAAACACTCCTCCAAAATCAGTTTCAGGATAACTTGCAACTATTGGAAAAAATAATTGTTGATCATAATAAGCAACTAAAGGTTTATCATTTGCATAAAATCCCGCAAAAAAACTAATAAAAAGAAGACCGAATAAAACAATAGCACTCCAATAAGCATGTTTTCTTTTTTTAAACGCTCGATACTTTCGTCTTGATTCTTCACTAAAATGAAACATGAGCTACCTCTGAACCTTATCAAATGTAATTCTAGGATCAATTAAAACAAGCATAAGATCCGAAACGATCTTCATCAAAAGACCTATCACTGAAAATAAATACACATTACTGATAAAAAAACCGTAGTCCCGCCGAATAATAGACTGATAACTTAATAAACCCAAACCATCTAATGAAAACACTGTCTCAATCAACAGACTTCCTACAAAAAACATAGCAACAAATTGAGCAGGAATTCCAGCAATAACAATAATCATTGCATTACGAAATACATGCTTCCATAAAATAACTTTTTCAGACAAGCCTTTAGCTCTAGCTGTTGTGACATAAAGCTGATTTAACTCATCTAAAAATAAATTTCTTGTCAGTAAAGTTAACCAAGCAAAAGAATTAATCGCATAACAAGTGATTGGCAAAACAAGATGCCATAAATAATCAATCACTTTTTCATACAAAGTCATTTCAGCAAAATGATCAGACGTTAGACCTCTCAAAGGAAAAAGATCAAAGAATGATCCTCCCCCGAAAAGAATCAATAAAAAAACAGCTAAAACAAATCCCGGAATTGAATAAGCGGTTAAAACGATTAATCCAGTACTAAGATCAAATCGAGTTCCAGCTCGAACAGACTTAGCTATTCCTAATGGAATTGAAATTAAATAACTAATTAAAAAACCCAAAATTCCTAGAGATGCCGAAACGGGCAACCTTTCTTTAATCAATGTCGTTACTCTTTTGTTTAAAAAATAAGATTCTCCAAGATCAAAAACAAATAGTCTTTTTAACCAATTCCAATACTGAACATAAAGCGGTTTATCAAAACCAAATTGTTTTTTTAAAAAATCAATTTGCTCCTGTTCAATTTCCCCCATTTCTCGTTTTGAATCTCTTCCACTTAATGAAACCTCTCCCCCTGTTTTTTCTGTTCCTTTTATTTGAGCCATAATTTGTTCAACAGGACCTCCTGGAACCAACTGAGTAAATAAAAAACAAACAGTAATAATACCAATCAATGTTGGTATAACTAAAAGCAGTCGCTTTAAAATATACTGCCACATGAATTACTCCTTTAAAGACTTTCCATTTTTTCGTGCTAATTCTAACAATTTCTTTTTTTCAGAATCAAACCAAGAAAATTCAATAAAATAAGAATCTGATGAATAATACTTTGGCTTTGTTTTTGGAAGGCCAAATTGGTTCCAATAAGTGACTCTATGATAAGGAATGTACCAGTGAGGAACGACATAATAATTATACCAAAGAACGCGATCCAAAGCTCTTGTTAAAGCAATTAATTCAACTCGCGAACTTGCCATAACTAAACGTTCTACAAGAAAATCAACAGCAGGATTTTTAATCCCAATCAAGTTTTCACTCCCTTCGTGATCCGCTCGAGAAGAATGCCAAAAATTAAACTGTTCATTTCCTGGAGATTGACTTTGACGAAACGAGCGTACAATAACATCAAAATTAAAACCTTTAACCTGTTTTTGAAAAATAGAATGATCTTTTACGTTCATGCGTCCAAATATCCCTAGCTTTCTTAAGTTTTTCAGATACGGTTCCGTAATTTTTTCCCATGTTTGATCAAACATAAGAACGTCAAATTCAAATTTTTGAACTCCTTTTGTTAAAACACCATCTTTTAACTTCCATCCATCCTTGTCCAACATTTTTTTTGCAGCAATTAATCGTTGCCGACCTGACAGTCCTTCACCTAGCGGTGACAATTCTTGAGTAAAAACTTCACTTGGAACTTTATCTTTTATGGATTTTAAATATTTTAATTCTAAAGAACTGGGTAACCCTTGTGCACTCAGTTCTGAATTATTCCAGTAAGACTGACTTTGCGTGTATTGATTATAGAACAAGGCTTGATTAGACCACTGAAAATCAAAAGCAATGGCTAAAGCTTTGCGAACAGTCCGACTTTGAAATAAAGGATTTCTAAGATTTAACACATAACCCTGCATTCCTTGTGAATTATTGTGATACCATTTGTCTTTAATCAACCAATTTTTATCCCAACGATTCCCTTTAACATCGACCGCCCATTGCTTTGAACTGTTTACTCCTTGAAAATCAAACTCTCCGGCCTTAAATCCTTCAAACATGATATTCGGATTTCTAAAAAATTTCCAAACAAGACGATCATAATTATATCTTCCTCTGTTAATCCATAAATTTTTCCCCCAATAATTAGGATTTTTTTTCCATGTGACCATTTTTCCAGGTTGAAACGATTCTAACAAATAAGGGCCAGAGCCAAGAATCTTATCAGTAAAATCCTTAGAAAAATTTCCCTTTTCATAGAAATGCTTAGGAAGCACCGCCAATTGTCCGATAATCATATGAAGTTCAGGATTTTTTTGTTTAAAATCAAATCGAACTCTCAGTTTATCTAAAACAACACATGATTTAACATCAGAATAATATCCTTTATAAAACGGATGAGCCTCATCGGACATTAATTTATTAAATGAAAACTCAACATCTTCAGCCGTAATGGGATGACCATCTGAAAACTGAGCCTCTTTTCGAATTTCAAAAGTCACCGATAGCTCATCAGCAGAAATATCAACTGTCTTAGCAATTAAACCATATTGAGCAAAAGCCTCATCATTAGAACTATCCATTAGAGTCTCAAATACCAGATTCACACCATTAGCGCTTACCCCTTTTAGCGAATACGGATTAAGTTTATCGAAAGAAAAATAAGTCCCCAAACGAAGAACTCCACCTTTTTGAGCATTTGGATCAGCATATTCCCAATGACTTGAAGTCTTAGAGTATTTTAAAGGAGCTTGAAGAGCCTGACCATGAGAGGGCTTTGAAAAACCATCTGAAGCTGGAAATAAACAACAGACCACAAAAGCACTCAAAAGAAATCGACAACAAAGTTCCAATCTGGCACTCACTCCACTTCCCCCTTTTTTCTGATCGATTCTTTGATCAAAAAAACATCCTATTCTAATGCTCCCCATTGCACAAATCAAACATACTACTGCCTAGTGCAGGCTCGACTTAAGTCCTTCGACATTTTTCTACATTATGCCAAATTGGAACTCTCTGCCTACCACGTTATATAAAATATTCAAATGCATTGATAAATAATTTTTGACAAAGTCTTATTTGAAGTCAAAAGAACCAACTCAATTTTTTATTTAAATGAGATTACAAGAGCTTAGCTAAGTTAATGATTTAAGCTTTGTTTGCAAAAACATGGCATATTGATTGCTTATGATTATTTAATGCCTGTTGCGAAATAGCTTCAACGGATCTGCACCATTAGTTTTACTTATCTCTTCGTTATTCCTCCTCCGGTTAGCGCCTCTTGCTAGCCGTTCGTCGTCACGCCTCGATATAAGTAAAACTAATGGCACATCTCCATTAAATCTATTTCGAAACAAGCACTATTTAAACATTGTTCAATTGGGAAAAAACCATGAGATCTTTAACTACACTCTTCATATTAATGCTTTTTTTATACTCTATCACCCCACCTTCACTTGCTTTCTCACAATGCATTGGAATTTTGGGTCACTATCATCTTAAAATAGATGGTGAACTCAATTTTATTTCTCTAAGCGATTTTCCAATCGAACCAATTAAAAATGTTGATCAAAAATCTGATAATTACACAACTCATTACACTGCAGAAACTGAATTCGATATCTCTTCAAATGAAAGAATAAAAATTATAATTAATTTATATTTTAATTCAAATGAACTAGAGAATGCTCACTACACTGTTGAATCAATACAAAAAAATGAAGAAATAACATACGAAGCAACTGTTAACAATAGCTCAGAATATCTTACAACTTCTTCTTCTCAATTAGAAAACAAATACGATGAATTCAATCTCTATATTAGAACTTATTGCCCAAAAAATCTCAACTAATACCTCTTATTTTTTATAATTATCTCGTCGTTGTAAAATATCAAATAGGATAAACTTAAGCTAAAAACTATTGCTACAATTTTTAAACACTTAGGATCCGTGTAACAATAATTTATACATTTTAACTTGTTCTTTTTGCCCAACTTCAATTTGTTCCTCCTCGAATTAGCTATTGGCTAGTACTTCGTCGTCACGCATTGAATTTGACCAAAAATCACTACGTTCAAATGTATAACTTATTGTTACACGGATCCTTAAACCTAATTTCGATTCCAGTTAAAATTTAATTTACACCGCCGCTGTCAAGCATTATATTCTTCGCAGCAAAACAAACAAACGTTGATCCGCCTTGTGGTTTAATTATTTCTCTTTTGTGATAAAATGAATTCTAAAAAATTATCATTAAACTTTTAAAATACTTTTTACTTGTAGAATCAAAAGATCCTTTGCTACTCTAGTTAAGTAGTGCCTGTTGCGAAATAGATTTAATGGAGATGTGCCATTAATTTTACTTGTATCGAGGCGTGACGACGAACGGCTAACAAGAGGCGCTAGTTACTTGGTGGCTATTTTGCAGCAACCACTATTTAAAATATAAGTTCTATTTAAAGGCAGGTCGACATGAATGTTAAATTGTCAGAAAATAAAGTTTTTTTAGAAAAACAATTCGAAGTATCATTTAGTGATGACGTAACAAAATGGGATGAGAAGATTTATTGGAATTTAGTGTCTGACAAATTAACTAAGGAACAAGAAAAAACAATTACAGATCCTGACCGAATATTTGATAGTCAAAAAGAAGTTTTAGCTGTTCATTGGCATCCAGAGATGGTTCCAATATCTGATGTTAAAAAAAGAATTAAAAAGATGTTTCCTCAAAAAGAAAAGGAATTAATCATTCCTACACAACATAATCAGTTAATGTCTTATGAAGATTTTTCTGGAGTAGAGGTAGATTGTTTTTCGCCTGAGTTTAATCGAAAAGTACAATTATTGTTTCATTTTGAAAATAAGAAATTAAAACATGCTAACACTTTCAAATCGATGTTGGATCATACTTTTCAATATCGTTCAGGGCAGTTTTTTGAGCTAATTGACAGTTTGGTTGAGCAGCGATGGATACAGCGACGTCAGCTAGCAAGCGGATTAACTGGTACAGATAATGAAACTATAGAAATAGTGGCAAAGATTTGTGGTAAGCTTAAGAAGTTGATTGATCAGCGGTACGTTGATACACCTAAAAATTCAATTAAAAATAAATTAATTCCGAATTTTATTTTTGCTCATAGTAGTGTTTTAGATGCAAAAGTAATTCAAAGAGCTTTGTTCTTTGTTAAAGAAGTAAAAAAAATTGTAAAAGCTAATTTTTCTCTTGAGTATTTTTATAATACTCAAGACGTGATTGAAGAAGTAAGAAGTCTTGAAGGTGGAATAATTGTTCCTCATCCAGAACAGTTTTGGCCAATTTTGTTGGCAAATTATGATGTCGATGGTTATGAAGTTTGGAATCCACAGTCACGCGAATTTACAGAATTCTTAATTAAAGTGGTCATTGAAAAAAATAAGAATAAACAATATCGCAAGAAACCATTGTTAGTGTTTACTGGAGATGATTGTCATTTGGGTGCAAAACTTAATAATCTTGGTGCAGAAGATCCAGAGAAAACAATTCGAGAAATTGGTTATCAACCAATTTGGGATGACATGCAAACTTTAAAGGCAATGCGTCTTGGAAATTTTACAAAATCTTCGATTATTGATGAATATTTAGCAAGATTGAAATAAAACTCTTCTCTATGAAGAAACAAGACTTTCAACATGAATCTTTTCAAGATGCTGAATCAATTGAAAAGTATTTTACCGAACTGGTAAAAGGCTTACAAAATGGAACTTTATCTATGAAAGATGGTAATAGTGAATTGAATTTTAAGCCTAAAGGTTTGTTCAATTTTCAAATCAAGGCACAAAAGGGAAGTGAACACTCTAAAATTAATATTGTTTTGAATTGGAAAGAGTGTGTAAATAGTGTTGATGAAGAAAAATTTTTAATTGACTCAAGTAGTAATTAATTATGTTGTCCATTCAATTTAATGATAAAAATCTTCATTTGTTGGTTTTGGAAGTCAAAAAACAAGTCCAAGAATCTCAACTTGCTATTGAAAACGTTAATTCGAATTTTCTTGATAAAACCAATACTAGAGATGACTATGTTGACAATCTTAGATCATTAATAATTCAAAATAGTTACAAACTACTATTGCATGCCAATGAAAGTGAAAAACAGATTGTTCCATTAGTAATGGCAATTTCAACCATCTCAAATAATCTTGAGCGAATTGGAGATTATACCGTTAACATTATTAAGCAAACAGGATATTTGGAAGATAAAAGTTTTTTTAAGGATTATAAGTATAGCGCTTATTTTGAGTTTGTAATTGAAGGATTAGAATTAACAGCTTCATGTTTTAGAAAATTAAATTTACAAAAAGCTTTAGTTATTTGCAACTTAGAAAGTCAGTTGGATGATTTAGTTGCACGAGATTTTTCAACTATTCTTAAAAAATTGGAAGAGGGTAAATCGGTAAAAGATTTGGTTACTACATTATCAATTTTTCGATATTTGGAGCGTATGGGTGATTGTTTACAAAATATTGGAGAAGCTATTGTTTCGGCAGCAACAGGAATGAAAATTAGAATAACCGATTTTGAAGCACTTAAAGATAGTCTTGAATTAGATCCTACTCAAATTAAAATAGAGCAAGTTGGGGGACAAACCAGATCCGGATGTCAGATAGGAAAAATAGAATCGGTTGCAAGTATTAACTCACGTACTATTGTATATAAAACAGGGAAGAAAAAGAAACTACAAGAAGAAAAGCGTCACTTGGATTGGTGGAGTGAAAACACTTCAAATTTGACTCCAAAAGTAGTCGCTTTTCAAGAGACTGGTAAAAATGCTTCTTTAGTGATTGATTTTATTGCAGGTAGTAATTTTCAGGAAATTGTAACTTCAGCTAAACCAGATACTTTGGAGAAATCATTTGTTTGTTTAAAAGCAACTTTAACTGATTTATGGCAACAAACAATGGAAACTAAAATTTCTAAAAATAACTTTGTTAAACAACTGATTGGTCGTATGGAAGAAGTTTTAAAAATGCAGCCTATGTATGATATTTCAAATTCTGCAGTGGGTAATATTAGTCGTCAAGCATTATCAAAGATGTTAGAACAGTTGAAGGGGATTGAAGAAACCATTAGTTGTCCTTATTCTGTCTTAGTTCATGGTGACTTTAACATTGATAATGTTATTTATAATGAATTAGAAAATAAAGTTTACTTCATTGATATTCATCGTTCAGAAATTGTTGATCCAGTACAGGATATATCGGTATTTTTAGTTTCTAATTTTAGAATCCCAATTTTTTCTAAACGAGTGAGATCAAAGATTGAATATATTACAGATAATTTTCTTGATTTTTGTCGACAATTTGCAAAAGAGAATGATGACTTATGTTTTGACGCTAGGCTATCTATTGGACTTATTCGATCTTTAATTACTTCTACTCGATTTGAGGCGGATAAAGAATTTGCCAATGAAATGTATTATCGAGCTTTGTATCTTATTGAGAAGCTTATTGAGCGTAAAAAAGATTGGAATAATTTTGTTATTCCAGTAGATATATTAAAAATATAAAAAAAAATTTACTCGATGGGAGATTTTATTTGATATGTTGAAAATCGCAGTCGTTGGAGTCGCAGAGAAGTGGTCAACTGATAGACTAGTTGAAGCTGTCAAGTCCAAAGTTGGAGATTGTTTATTAGTTGATTTGATGGAGGTGAGATTTGAATCTCATAAGAAAACTATTTGTTATCAGGATTTTGATTTATCTGAATTTCATGCGATAATTATTAAAAAAATTGGTAACCCCTATAGTTCAAGTCATTTAGATCGATTGGATTTATTGAATTTTTTAACTCAAAAAGGAGTGAAAATTTTTTCTTTACCAAGGAATATTAAGCAAAGCCTAAGTAGAATTAGTAATACAATGATACTTCAGGCGGGAAATATTCCAATGCCAGATACGGTTATTACTGAAGACTTGAATGAAGCAGTTTCAACGGTGGAAAATTTTAGGGAAGTTGTTTTTAAACCTAATTTTAGTACCAAAGCACAAGGAATGAAAGTCATTAAATTTTCTTCAAGTGTTGAGGTTCGAAAAGAATTGGAGATTATAAAAAATTCTGGTCATGATTTTTTTTACTTACAAAAATTATTGGATTTGCCGGGAAAAGATTTAGGAATGGCTTTTGTTGGAGGACAGTATTTGTGTACTTATGCAAGAGTAAAACAAGCCGGACAGTGGAATACGACTACGGCTAGTGGAGGTCGCTATCAAGCATTTGAACCCACTAAAAAAATGATTGAATTAGGTTATCAGGCACAATCTTTATTTAATTTAGATTTTACTTGTGTTGATATTGTTGAGAGTGATTGTGGATTGCAAGTATTTGAAGTTTCTGCTTTTGGTGGTTTTCGTGGGATATGGGAAGCTAATAAAATTGATGCAGCAGAATTATATGTAAATTATATCATTGATCAATTGGAGATATAAAATTGAATTTTAATATTGAAGAATTTAACAAATATATGTCAACTTTAATAACGAATAACACCGTAGAGCAAAGTTTATTTTTGCAGTTTGATACTTGTGTGATTAAGGTGACTAGTAATTCTGTTTCTGTAATAGATAATCTAAAAATTTACTTTGAAGGTTTTGAAGCTAATCTAGATAAGGCTGACATTGAAATTGTAGCCATTGAAAGATCTAATCTGGTTTTAGATATAGATTTTATTGATAAGCCCAGTGAACCAGGAAAAACAAAAATAAAAGAACAGTATTATGATGTGGATAATAGATCTAGAATAATAAGAAAAAAAACTACAGGTTTATGTTTTTTTACAGACCCAAATAATAATTTGGTCGTTGGAGAATGTAAACTTAATTTAAATCAAGTCATTAATTTTATAAATAATAGGTTTATGCAATACATATTAAAACAAAAAGGGATTTTACTGCATGCTGCGGCTGTTCAGTTTAATGGTCTTGGTATTGCTATGTCAGGATTTTCTGGTAAAGGCAAGTCTACTTTGGCATTATTTTTTTTAAATCAAGGCGCAGATTTTGTAAGCAATGACAGACTAATATCATGGCAAGATAAACATGTTACGCAAATGCTGGGAGTGGTTAAACATCCACGAGTTAATCCTGGAACTATTGTTAATAATCCAAAGCTAAATGGAATATTTTCTGAACAAGCGATGAACAGATATTTGTCAATGTCAAATGCTGACTTATGGTCACTTGAAGAGAAATATGATGTTCCTATTGGAGAGTTTTATGGCAAAGAAAAGTTTGTACTAAAATCAAAATTAGATGTTTATATTATCCTTAATTGGGATTTAGGATCAAGTAATACTACGAATATCAAACAAATTAATTTACTCAACAGAAAAGACTTATTAAGTGCATGCATGAAATCAACAGGATTGTTTTATTTATATGATCAATCTAATTGGTTTAATGACCAGTTTTATTTAAATATTTTGTCTTCTGTAAAAGTATATGAAGTATCAGGAAGAATTGATTTTGGCAAAGTTGTAGATTTTTGTAAGCATTTAGCCAGTTAAGAATTTCTCTAAATTATTGAAAATAACTTTATTCTTTTTTTAAAAAATTCAAATTAGATTTTAATTCACACAAAAAAGTTTTCAATTATGATAAACTATTTTATCAATCAATTAGATTGATATGGTCATCTTCATTTTTAGCTCCTCTAAAATCTTTAGAATTTGATTAGAAAATTGATAGATTTATGTTCATATTTTTTTAAAAAATTATAAAAAAAATTTCTTCATTCATTACGATCATTTGAAATTATTACAGCTAAAAACAATTTTTTATTATTTTAAAAAAAAAACTAGTAAAATTTTAAATTAACTGCTATAGACCTTCGTGAAATCAAATAATACAGACGACAATTTTTTAAAACACTAACCTTAGGAGAAAATTATGAAAAAAATTTTAATTGTTTTAGCTGCCACACTTACATTAGGCTCAAGTGCTTTTGCTGAAGTTCCCTGTAACGAAGATGAAATGGTTTCAGGTTATTTAGCTATGTGGGGTAAAAGAGTTTTTGACTTAAGAGACGATGCTGAAAGATGTTGTACAAACAATGATTTTACCTCAGTTGCATACGATCTCTATTTAAAAGGCTACGTTTGTAAATATACTCAACCTGAAAACTAACCGCAAAACCTCGTTTGACCGATGGACAAAAAAGACTACAATAGTTTGTTGCAAAATGTTCTTTGTCTATTCAGATTTAATTTCTAAAAAAGCACAAGTTAATACAAAACATGAGATCA
>CAYMLA010000022.1:0-5409 GCA_964390785.1 uncultured Bdellovibrionales bacterium
TTTTTGGTCTCAATTATTTTTGCTGAAATCAAAATTTGTCGAGGAACACGATCCATGGCCTCAACCAATTCTAATATTTTTTTGTAATTTTCTTTCCCTCCCGAATAAACTAAAGCATTACTGATTTCATCGACAACTAAAAACTCACCACTGTCTAAAATTTTAGGAAGTTTCTCAACCAGAATTTTTACATTTGAATTATTAACCTGAATTCTTGAAACTTGATTAGAAGCAGGGCTTCTAGCTCCTCCTTCTCCTTTTGAAGACCGAACATAAACTTCATTATTTTCAAACGAATATTTTAAATCATTATCGTTTAAAATTTGCATCAAAGAATCCACTAAGGTTACGCCTTCAAAAGAATAAGAAACACGTTTTACTGGAAGATCTGGATCAACAAAAATTTTAACTTTTCCTTTTTTTTCAATCACTTTAAAAACATCAAATAAGTTTGCATTTTGAAAACTCAAGTTAAATTTTTTAGTTTCAAATAAACTATTGGCATACAAAGCCTGTGACAAAACTAAACTTATTAAAAAAATCCAAAACCTATTCATTCTGACCTCTCTGCTCTTTAACGTTTTCATCAATATTTATTGCACTTGAAGGCACTCTTTCAATCTCCTCACTCACTTCTTCTATTGAAATAGGAGTGGAATGAATTAATTCTTCAGCTTCCAAAAGAAGCTCTTTTCGAGATCCCTTTTTTTCTAAAATAATATAATTGATTCCAATCTCAGAAACTCGATATCCTCCTTGCATCACTTGCCCCAAACTCACAACTTCTCTATTAAGAATTGCCAATGATTGCCGACCATCAAAAATAATTCCTTCTAATTTTAATTCTGTGTTTTTAACACTTTGTTTTAGTACACCGGGCTGTTTTTTAAAAATATCTCGACCCCATAAAAATTCTATTTCAGTAAACATGGGTTCTTGCTCTAAAACGACATCCATCTCACTAGTAGTGTCTGCCATCAAAAATGGATGGACAAAAAAGAAAATGAAATTAAAAAATATAAAAATCATTGTTCTTTTCACTCTTTTGAACTCCCAATGATTAAATGATTTCTAATTTTAAAAGTTGCATAAACCATTTGCAGTTCGTCTTCAGGTCGAGAAATATCAACGGATTGAATTTGACTAAACACAGCCTTTTGTTCAAAGTATTCAATAAAATGACCAAGATCTAAAAATGTCGATTCAATATCAACCAACCAATCAATTTGATCAAAATATTTTTCAGAATTTGTTTTAGATAACTCTATCCCCAATAAAGTAAACGTTTTGTATTTTTCGTTTTGATTTAGTGACCCAATGATTTCACTTAAATGATTTGAAAATGTATTTTTTTGCTTCTTTTCATCTGTGAGATTCATACTATCATCACTATTTTGATTATTTAATATTGATAGCTTTGCAATTTCAATTTGATTTTTACTAATATTACTTTCCACAATTGAAATTTTACTTTTTAAATCTTGAATTTCAGTGTTCTTTACAGCATACCAATATTTAAAAAAACCAAACACCAGCATCACCAAAGTTAATCCCGCAATTACTCTTTCTCTTTGACTAAGTTTTAAATTTTTAATGTTCTGCATACGTCCCCTCACTATTATTATGAATCAAACAGTTAAACCGAAACCGATAAAGAGACGGACTCTTGTCTAATTGTTTTTCTACAAAGACCAAACGAACTTGACTAAAGTAATAAGATTCTTCTAAGGATTTAAAAAAATGAGTCACAGCTTCCGCACTCAAACTTTCTCCAGTAATTTCAATTTTTTTCTGAGTTTCATTAACCAATTCATTATTTAATGAAACCAGCCAAATCTCTTTAGGAACAAGAAGAGTCAGTTCTTTAAAAACCGAAGACCATAACAACCGCCCTTTTAAAAGTTCCTGAATCGCATCCTCTTTTTCTTGCTCCTTGTTCAAATTTTTTTTTACTGTCATAAGTTCTGCTATCTTCAAATTAAGCTCATTATTTTTTAAATTTAATAACCCATAGCTATCTTCTAAATTTTTAAGCTCAAACAATTGTCTTCCACTCAAAATTAACACCATCGTCAACATTAAAGGAAATGAAAGCAAGAGCAAGCTATCTTTGCTCATGATTTGTTTACTTTTTTGATAAAAAACAATTCGTTTTAACTTCAAAGTTCTCCTTTTAAGGCTAATCCAACCGCTGTTGCCATTGACATTGCACTTTCTGCTAGTTTAATTTCTTCCGCGCTATCCAAACGAATAATTTCAATTGATTTGAAAGGATTGAGAACAATAGTTTCAATTCCAAATATTCTTTCAAAGACGAAATGAATATTTTTATAATTAGCCCCACCTCCTGTTAAAATTATTCTTTTAATAAGAGCTGAATTCTTTGGGCCTTCTGATTGCGTAAAATTAGAATGAATTTGTTCAAACATATGACCAATGAGTTCACAAAAAGGATTTATACCTGTTCCATAGTCTGAAAAATCACACTCTCTTAGTTTTTTTTCCGCTTGATCAATTGATAAATCCAAGGAATGTGAAATTTGAGCCAATGCGTTTTCAATTCCATCAGGAAATTTTTGAGCATCAACAATATTTGTGCCTTCAACAATAAAACTCGTAAGCAAATCATATCCCCAATCAAAAACAAGAGTCAGGCCATCACGATAGAGATTTTGACTTAATCTCATCGTTTGAAGAACACAAGTAAAATCAGACTCTACATACTGCAAATCAAAAGGCTTCTGTAATACCGTCGCTTTAATTTGATTTAAAAAAGCATTCTCAATTGAGATGACAGAGTATTTATTCATTTCTTCATCACTTTCTTCTGAAAAACGATAACCCTTATGAAATTCAAATTGACAATGATCCAGTGATAATTCATTTTGCTCTTCAATTAATCCTTGAAGCAAAAGAGATAATTCATTTTCAGGCACAAGTGGAGCCTCAACACAAAAATAAGTCATATTTTTAAATCGGCAATTGATCCCTACAGAAACTTTTTTTAATCCTTTTGCTTGAAAGAGCGCATTCAAATCATCACGCACTTGATCTGGATACAACTCAGATAAGTTTTCATGATTAACCTTTAAGTCATAAATAAAATAATCATGAACAAAAAAACCTTTTTTTGTTTTTTTCAAGCAAATTCCTTTAATCATGCGTTTTCCAAAATCAATTCCCCAAATTGGTTTTTTTTAAGCCCAATCACTCAACCTCCAAATCAAGAAACGCAGATAAAATATTAATTTTTCGATTCCAAATTTCATCATTTTCTCCAGAAACCTTCAAATAGCGTTTATAATAATCGAGGCTTTTTTCCCAATTTTTTTGCTTTTCATACAAAGTCGCTAGGTTATACAATGTCACTTCAAACTCAGGCTCCATTTCCAATGCAATTAAATAGTTTTCTTCTGATTTTTCAAAATCGCCCGCCTTGTATTCTAAATATCCTAAATTATTATACACAGATGCTGAAGGCCCTTTCTCAACAATGTATCCAATGTAACTTTGACGAGCCTTATCAAATTGGCCCAATAGACGATACGATGCTCCGATGCTCATCAATAACTCAGAATGAGTTGAATATTTTCCGTATAAACTCACCCAATTCTCCAACGCCTCTTGATACAACCCTTGATGATAAAGTTTAAGCACTTGCTTGTTTCTTTCCTCCAAAGACTCTTCTTTTTTTGAAAAATCTTCGACTGAACTTGGCATTCTGATTTTTTTTTCTTTTAGATACTGATGCTGCAAAAAAACTCCTCCTGAAACAATGAATAAAAACAAAATTAAAAAACGAATCCAAAATGGAAACCAAAAATTTTTCTGACTCACCACTTGAGAAGGATTTCTTTGAAGAAAACTTGTTTTTTTAATCTGACTTAACTGATCAAGCAAACGACTCACAGGTGTAATTCCTCCTAAACCCATTGATTAACATAAAGAATTTGATTTGCATTTTCATTTTTTAAAATTCTATCTTTTATAAATTTCCAATCAATTCGACGACACTGAAATCGCTCTGCCTCTTGTAATACGATTTCCCCACAAAAATTCACCAGTCGAGGAACTCCATTGGTTTGTTGATAGACCCATCGAATGGCTTTCTCATCAAAACTGATAAAATTGCTTCCACCACTCACATCAAGTCGATGTTTGATATAACAATGTGTTTCGTCCAAACTTAAGGGAAGCAATTCAGCAACACCTGATAACCTTTGCCTTAATTGACGAAGTTGATATTGATTGAGTTTATTTTTTAACTCTGGTTGACCAACCAATACAATTTGCAATAATTTTTTATCTTCCGTTTCTAAATTTGAAAGTAATCGTACTAATTCTAAGGAATCAAGCCCTAATCTTTGTGCTTCATCGATAATAATAATGCTTTGTTTACCTTCGTCTGCTTTTTTTATAAGCCATTCATTTAATCGATCAAGTTGAACTTTTGAATCCTCTTTTTCCTCAACAACAGGAGCACCTAATTCATCCGCAATCCACTCAATTAAACCATCTCCAGTTAAAACAGGCTGTAAAATGATCCCTACATTTAGCTCTGGTGTTAACACATGATGAAGCGTTCGTGACAATATCGTTTTTCCCGTTCCGACTTCACCTGTTAACATAAAAAAACCCTTCCCCCCTTTTAAAGCTTGAACAATCCGCTCCAGAGCCTTCAAATGATTTTCAGAGCGAAAGAAAAATCGAGCATTCGGAGTTTCACCAAATGGGTTTTCCTTTAATCTAAAAAATGAACTGAACATAAAGCTCCTCTTTTTTATTTGAATCAATCTTAAACAAAATAATAACCTCATCACTCAAATTTCACTTCGTTTCAATCAAGCCTGTAGCTTTCAATTTTCAGTCTTATTTTACTAAGCCTAAAATCACTGCTGAAATCTGAATACTATCAGCTCATTGATTCTTTATTTTTTTAAAAGAATCCACTATACAGAGGCTGCTGCAAGTTGGCTGTTTTGCATCAACCTCTCTCTATATATCGGACAAATTGAAACGAAGTATAAGTGCTTGTTTCCAATTAATTCATCTTAATCAGCAACAAGTCTTATTAATCAGCAACAAGTCTTACTGAAATATAGACATTGGTCATAACGCCAATGGATAAACAATTAGATTCTTGAACTCTTGAGTAAAAAAAACTTTAATATACAATATAAATTGTGACTTTTGATTGATTCAATCACAGCCACACAACAGAAATTCAACTTTGTAAGCAAACTCAAATTTTGAGTTTACAACAAATTTTAAAAAAGGGGCTCAGTATGAAAAGAAAATGGCAACGTGGTTTTACTCTCATTGAAATTTTAATGGTGATTTTATTAGTAGCAATTTTAGCTGCTGTCGCCATTCCACAATTTATTGACTTCCAAGCAGAAGCTAAAAACG
>CAYMLA010000022.1:5419-13513 GCA_964390785.1 uncultured Bdellovibrionales bacterium
TCAAGCAAATTTAGGTGCACTTCGCGGATCAATTGGAAACCAATATGCTCAACAAATTGTTCGTTGTGGCGGAACAGCCGACACTTGGCCTTCAGCAGCCGCAATTGCAGCTAACGACATAACATCAAATGGCCCATGTAATGGAGTCACCTTACCTACTGGACAAAGTAGCTTTTTAGCCAGTGGAATCCCCGTTAATCCATGGGGGAATCCTCCTGCTGCAACAGTCACTGCTTGTACGGACTGCACAAGAGGTGATGCGACAGCCTGTGATGGCACAGCCACTTTCAATGGCGGTTGGTGCTATAATGAAGCAACTGGGGAAATTTGGCCAGATTCCCAAAATAATCCAGATAATGATGAAGAATCATTTTAGTATTTGTTTTAGAATAAGTTAAAAGTAATACAACAAGTTTTCAGTTTTCCACGATCTCATTTTTGTGCGAAAACTGAAAACTTTTTTTATTTAGAGGCCACAGCAAATTGACAATCATTAATCAAAACAACTTACAAGGATATACTCTCGTTGAAATCCTTATGGTTATGATTATTGTTGGAATTCTTTCTGCTGTCGCAATTCCTCAGTTTATTGACTTTAGTGATGATGCGAAAAAGGCTGTCACACAAAAAAAACTTTCTGAACTTAAAATAGCTCTCATCGGCGATCCTCAACTGGTTCAAAATGGATATTTTTTAAAACCAGGATTTATTGTTCACATCGGCTCTCCCCCAAACTCTTTAGATGATCTTATCACTCAGGGGAGTTACACCAACTACAGCCCTATCACTCAATCCGGCTGGAATGGCCCTTATATTGACTCAACAGAAAGCAACTGGAACAAAGATGGTTGGGGAACAGTTATTGACTATAATAAAGCAAATCGCACAATCACAAGCTGTGGAGCTGATAAAGTTTGTGGCAACACCGATGATATCACAATCCATTTTTAAACTCCTACGGACGAAACAAAGTGGAGTCCGCATGATGAAACATGTAAATGAATCAGGACAAAGTTTTTTCTCGGTTATTATTCTTGTTTTAATTGCTGGTCTAAGTGGAAGCATTGCTTACATTCAATTAAGCGGTCTACAAATGCCGCATTCCTCTTTTGAAACACTAGACAAACTTGAAACCATCAAAAATGCAATTCTTACATTTGAATCTAATGTTGGCTCAAAACCAACTGCACTATCCGAATTGATCACAGCACAATCTCCAGGGTGCTCTGTTGACACAAACACAAACAGCTCAAGCTACCGTTCACTTCAAGGTTGGTGTGGACCCTATTTGAAAATTCCATTAGACGATCAAACCTTTTACTATTTTTCTGACTCTTGGGGAACACCTTTACAATATAGTCCAACACGCTTGTTAAGCTGCGGACCTAACAGAATATGTGGAGACAGTGATGATATCCAATTGGCCTTCTAAGCAAATTAAAAATCAAAATGGATTTACTCTGATTGAGCTTTTGATGACAATCATTCTTGTTGGAATTTTGTCTTATGTTTCTATTTCAACCATTGGTGAAACATTTTCTGAATCGCGCTATCAACAAACGTTAAATCAAATGGAACAAATTCGCCTTGCTCTTATTGGGCTTCAAGACATACAACCTCCAACCTTTGGTTATCTTGGTGATATTGGTTCACTCCCTCCTAATGCCAATGGAGCCTTTGGCCTGCTTGCTTTATCCAATAAACCAGGCTCACTTCCGAATTGGAACCTAAACACAAGCTATCGGATTGGAAGCGGATGGAATGGCCCTTATTTAAACAATAATCTAAACCATACAAGCGACGCGTGGGGAAATGCATTAATCTATTCTCCAAGCACCAACCCTGTCACAATCACAAGCCTTGCCGCTGATGGTTCTCTGGGAGGAACCGGATACAATCAAGACATTATTGTTCAAATTCCTCTCGCAACAACTCAATCCACAATTTACGGCTTTATTTCTGATTATGGAAATCCCTTAACAAACACGGCAAGTGTTGACCTCCATTATCCTGTTAATGGAGCCATTCAAGTTAATTCGATCAACCTCAACAGTGATGCCAAAGGTTATTTTAACTTTAGCTCCATTCCATTTGGACAAAGAAGCCTAACGGTTTATATTCCAAATAAAACGTCACCAACACAGACCTATGGCCCCATTGTATTTTTAGTCAATCAACCCAATTACATGATTAATCATGAATCTCTCAATTTCCCAATCACCCCCTCGCCTGGTGGGGGCGGTGGTGGTGGTGGTGGTGGTGGTGGCGCGCCCCCTCCAGAATTTCCAGAATGCTCAAATCCTAAGAATTTTTCTCGTTATCTCAATGGAACAGCTAGAATTATTGGCAATTCAATTCAATTTTATATCCGCACCATTCGAGATATGGCTTATACCAATCTTGCATTTGAACTCAATAACTCTGATCCCAACCTAAATCAATTAAACATCGACAACCAAGCAATTAAGTGCTCTGGTGGCTACACCTTTACTCCCTGTCCTTTAGGCGAGTATTATACCAGCAATTTTAACCTGTCTGTCAGAAGAAACTTTCTTGTTGTTGTCCAACTTGACTTTGATCGATCCATTGCCGGTGAAACAAGCAGTCGAATTTATTTTAATACTGATCTCGGATGCGATATAATCAACTTAAATGACTATTGATTTATATTTTTCAACAGCCCTCATACAAAGGATAAACTTCAATTGTTATTAGAATACAAAGCACGCGATAAATCAGGTCAATTAATCACAGATAAAATTGAAATCAGTGATCAAACCCTTTTACGAAAAGAACTAAAAGAAAAAGGATTAATTTTAATTTCTTATCAAAACAAATCAAAAAACAATTTTTTAAAACAAAATTTTCAACTTCCTTCAATCTTTAAACCTAAAGTTCCATTAAAAGAAGTTTTACTGTTTTACCAACAACTTCAAACGGTCTATTCAGTTGGCATTCCCATTCACTCAGGACTACAGTTTATTCAACAGTACACTGAAAATCCTGCAATCAAAACCATTGTGAACAACTTATTAAAAGATGTTGAAAGTGGAAACTCCTTGCATTCAAGTGCAAAGAAATACCCTGACGTTTTTTCTCCCCTCGCTATCAGCCTACTAGAAGCCGGTGAAAGTTCAGGAAAACTGGACGCCTTACTTGAACAAATGACACAAATCACAGAACAACAATTTGACACCAAAAACAAAATTAAATCGGCTTTATTTTATCCCAAAATGATATTGGGAATGATTGTTATTGTTTTTTTCGCTCTTGTGTTTTTTATTCTACCTAAAATCAGTGATTTTTATTCAAGAATGAATATTGAACTTCCACTGATTACAAGAAGTTTGCTTGGATTTTCTAGCTTTATGATCAGTTATGGTTGGTTTTTTGTTGTTTTACTTATTGCTTCCATTTGGGCGATTAAAAAATACGGAAGCACTCTTGAAGGACGAACTTTTTTTGATCGAATCAAACTCAAAACACCTGTTTTTGGTTCGATTTTATTACAAATTGAAGTTTACAACTTTTGCATGGTAACCTCAATCATGTTACAAGGTGGATTGCCTTTGGTTGAAGTTTTTCAAATTGTAAAACAAACTTTTAGCAATATTATTCTTAGAAACGACATTGAAAGTGCACTTGAAAAAATTAAAACAGGTCGTCCAATTGCTGAAAGCTTAAATAAAGGAGAAGCTTTCCCTGCATTTGTTGGAAATTTAATTGCCGTCGGTGAAGAGGCTGGCGCCCTCGAAAAAACACTGCTTAAAACAGCCAATTATTACAAGCTTCAAGTTGATTATAAATTGTCAAACCTTTCTAAAGCCATAGAGCCAATCTTATTGTTTTTTGTTTTTGGAATTGTCTTAGTGCTTGCCCTAGCTATGTTTCTTCCAATGTGGAAAATGACCGGAGCACTTAGAAACAATTAGGGATAGACCTTAGCTTTGGTTTCGTCTATACAAGCCTCTTTTCTGTTTAGAAGCTAAGCTCTCGTTTTTTATAACAACATATTTTATATCTTTTTTTTTCAGGTTCAAGCTAATTTGACTCTTTTGGAGTAGGCACTAGATTTCGATTTGTTTAATTTTTTTTTCAATTCTTTGTTCAAAGTGATCTTGACGATCATGAAGGCTTTGATAGCCGTCAAGAACATATTTGTTTCGAGCCTCTTGCTCTTCTAATAAAACAAGGGATCGATGAATTGAAGAATTCATCGCTTTTAACTCAGATTTGAGGCTATGGAGTTGAGCATCGACTTGATTGAATCGCGCATCGACTTGATTGAAACGTGCATCGATATTTTTAAAGTGAGCATCGACTTGATTGAACCGTGCATCGACTTGATTAAATCGCGCATCGATATTTTTAAAGTGAGCATCGACTTGATTGAATCGCGCATCGACTTGATTGAATCGTGCATCGACCACTTTAAAATCAGACTTCATTTCTAATTTTAAAGAGGTGATGTCTGATTTTAGTTCTTTGCGTGTGTCGTTTAACATTTCTTGAGTAACAGGAATGTCTTTTGATCTTTTTGTGTCGATCATTTTTGGGCTCTCCTTAAATAGTGGCCGCTGCAAAGCAGCCACTAAATAAATTACAAATAAAAGGTTTAGGTAAACTAGTTTTTTTAATTGGATTTTGCAAGAAAAACCATTTTGTTTTTTATGTGATTTAGGAGTATTTAGTGATTTCATGGCCTTGTGAGATTCGTTGTTCGAATTTGTTCGCAATGTCAAAATAAGACACAAGAATTTGGATATTTCAATGCTCCAGAACTTGTTTCTGATCAAGGCACAGAAAATGTTAATTCAATAGTCATTGTTAACAAAGAAAAAGAGCAAACCCATTTGGTTTTACAACAAGCGATTGTTAAGCTAAAAATTGAAACATCTTGACTGCAAACAAAGACCGCGTTTTTATTAAATATGAAAAAATTTGAATTGGAGTCTGTGTTATGAGTTATAATCATGAAGAAATTGATGCGAAATGGCAAAAACGATGGGAAGACGAGGGCACGTTTAAAGTTCAAATTGATCCTCAAAAAAAGAAATTCTTCGCTTTAGATATGTTTCCCTATCCTTCTGGACAAGGACTTCATGTTGGCCACCTTGCCTCGTATTGTCCAACAGAAATTGTCAGTCGTTATAAAAAAGCACAAGGCTTTAATGTGCTTCACCCAATGGGATATGATGCGTTTGGGCTTCCGGCTGAGCAATATGCCATTCAAACTGGAATTCATCCCGCTGAAACAACCAAAAAAGCAATTGATAATTTTCGACGTCAGCTTAAATCTTTTGGCTATAGCTTTGACTGGTCAAGAGAAGTCGCCACATGTGACTCCGAATTTTACAAATGGACTCAATTTATTTTTTTAAAACTCTTTGAAAAAGGACTTGCCTATCAAAAAGAAGTTCCTGTTAATTGGTGTCCTGAGTTAAAAACGGTTTTAGCCAATGAAGAAGTCATTGATGGAAAAAGTGAACGAGGTGGACATCCTGTCATTCGAAAACCAATGAAGCAATGGATGTTAAAAATCACTGATTATTCTGAACGACTTATTAATGACCTTGATAAAATCAATTGGCCTGAACGCACAAAAGAAGCTCAAAAGTATTGGATCGGCAAAAGCGAAGGCGCAGAAGTTGATTTTCAAATTAAAGATAGCGACAAAATTTTGCGAGTTTTCACCACTCGTCCAGACACTTTATTTGGGGTCACCTTCATGGTGATTGCTCCTGAACACCCTTATGCAAAAGACATTCTCTCTTCTGAGCAAAAAGAAAGCGCGCTCAACTACATTACAAATTCTGCTCGAAAAAGCGATATTGAACGTAAAGCAAATACAGAAAAAACGGGTGTTTTTACTGGTTCATATGTCATTCATCCTTTAAACAATCAACCCCTTCCCATTTGGATTGCTGATTATGTCTTGATGGATTATGGAACGGGAGCTATCATGGCTGTTCCAGGACATGACAATCGAGACTTTGAGTTTGCCACATGCTTTGGATTAAATATTGTTCGCGTCTTAGAAAGTCAAGAAGACTTACCTTTTGAAGGAGACGGTAAACTTGTAAATTCTGATTTTTTAAATGGACTTGATAAAGATCAAGCAATAGAAAAAATTGGATCTTACCTCGAACAAAAAAAACTCGGGAAAAAAACAACTCAATACAAGCTTCGTGATTGGCTCTTTAGTCGTCAACGTTATTGGGGTGAGCCTTTTCCCGTTGTTGATTTTAATGGTGAAATCAAACCCGTTCCTCTTTCTGAACTTCCTGTTACTCTTCCTGAAGTTGAAAATTATGAACCCACCTCAAGTGGAGAGCCCCCTTTAGCTAAAGCAGAAAAATGGGTTCAATACAAAGATCCTCAAACAGAAAAAACAGGAAAACGAATCACAGACACCATGCCTGGATCAGCCGGATCTTCGTGGTATTTTTTACGATACACTGACCCCCACAATGATCAAGAGTTGGCTTCTCTAGAAGCACAAAAATACTGGATGCCAGTGGATCTTTATATTGGTGGACCAGAGCACACCTATGGACATTTACTTTATGCTCGATTTTGGCAAAAAGTTTTATTTGATGAAGGCCTTGCCTCATGCGATGAACCATTCATTAAATTAGCACACCAGGGAATGATTTTGGGAGCAGATGGCGAAAAAATGTCAAAATCAAGAGGGAACACCATCAACCCTGATGATGTTCGACTCAATTATGGTGCAGATGCCGTTCGCCTATATGTCGCTTTTATGGGGCCTATGGATAAAGATAAGCCTTGGGCGACTAATGGCATAGAAGGAGTTCGTCGTTTCTTAGAGAGACTTTGGAGACTTTGCCTCGATGAAAACGAACAACCTCATTATAACGAAAATCCTCCCTCAGAAACCATCAACAGAGCACTCCACAAAACCATACGCAAAGTCACTGAAGACATCGAAAAACTCAGCTTTAACACGGCAGTCAGTGCCATGATGATTCTTGTTAATGATCTTTATAAGGCCAATGAAAAACCACGCTCTGTCTTGTTAACCTTATGCCAATTGCTTATGCCGTTTGCTCCCCACATCAGTGAAGAACTTTGGGAAAAGCTAGAAGGAGATGATTTGGTCACAAACAGTTCTTGGCCACAATTTGATCCTCAATTAACCATTGATGATGAAGTTGAAATGGGAGTTCAAATCAATGGCAAAATGCGTGGAACGATTTTAGTCAGCGATCAAACCACTGAAGAACAAGCCCTCAATATAGCAAAAGAACTTCTTTCTGTTCAAAACGCTCTAGAAGGCAAAAAAATTCTCAAAGTGATCTATAAAGCCAAAAAAATTCTTAACATTGTTGCAAAGTAGTAAGATTTGAGCTTGCGCGCCTCAAATTTGACTCTTTTGCAACAACCACTAAATACAATCTAATTAAAATTTATGCCGCCTTTTTTTCGGCTTCCCAAATATCTAAAGCTATTTGAAGATTCATCCACATTTTGGGGTTTGTTTTGAGAACTTTGCTAATTAGAACTGCAAATTCTGCACTCATATTACGTTTGCCACTTATAACTTCGCTTAATTTTGTTTGCATAGTAGATTTTTTGACTTTATTCAGGGAGGCTTTAACCAGCATTTCAACAAACTCAGATTGAGTATA
This sequence comes from uncultured Bdellovibrionales bacterium, assembly GCA_964390785.1. Lineage (GTDB taxonomy): Bacteria > Bdellovibrionota > Bdellovibrionia > Bdellovibrionales > CAYMLA01 > CAYMLA01. The sequence goes on from CAYMLA010000022.1 coordinate 13,072, forward strand.
ATCCAACTCATCTAGCCAAAGTTCTTTTAAAATTTCTCCAGGATGAGAAGGCTTCCTTGAGGGCCTCCCTTTTTTATAAGTTGCCATAAAAGTTCCTCCTAATGATAATCTTCAATTTTGACACCAAAAAAATCGTTATTCTGAAAACTAAAGGTAATTCTCCAGCCTGATGTCTTGTATACCTCTTTTCCAAAACTGCTGCGGCAAACTTCTAGAAAAGCCCTTATGTTATAGATCAGACGCTATCTTATTGCCAAAATCACGAATCATTGCTGCCCCCTATTTTCTTTACTATATTACGGCAATACAGTGAAAAAAAATGGTCATATTCGTGCAGCGCGAGATCAAATCAAATGAGTCGCACATAGGAATTCCTAGTACAGCTCGGCTTGAGTTTTTCAAAAATCCATTTGCTGATTTATGTAAGAGTTCATTTTTCGTT
>CAYMLA010000023.1:0-13334 GCA_964390785.1 uncultured Bdellovibrionales bacterium
GCGGTAATGAAATTTCTTTGTATTTAACTTTATTCGAACAGATGCGACAGAACCCTCAATTGAGTTCGTTGAACTTTAGTTGTGCTATAATTTAATCATGAAAACAAAACGACGAACATATGATCATCGAATTAAGGAACTAATTACTACGATTAGTTTCTTCTGATGGAAGAGTTTTGTTTGAGACTCCTTGAAACGGAGGTTCAAAATCCATCGTGGCAAGTTGACTGCTGATCGATTGAAATGTTTCAGCAATAATTTTAAATTCATTTTTTTCTTTGATAAGATAGAGCCTTTTTTCGCCAAAGTCAGAAAATCGATTGGAAGTGTAATTTTGTAAAATGCGAATGAGATACTTATCGTTATGGGAAAAGATAATGGGTTCAGAGAGTTCCACTGAAATAAAATCATATTTTGTAGCTAAATACTGTTTGTAGAGTTTCCATTGCTTCCAATTTTTGTTTGAAGAAAAAAAAGCCTCTTTGCTATAATGTTCCATATATTGTTCAATGTTTTTATTTGTCCAAGATAAAAGCCAGCTATCTAGAAAAGTTTTTAATTTATGATGGGTTGATTTAATATCTCTTTGATGAATATATTCTACAGAATTGAAGATAATCAATGGGGTTGCTTCAAGTTTTATAAAGTCTTTGAGATTGTTAATAACTTTATCTCTAACAACGATACAACCTCTAGAGCCTCGATCAAGAGGGATTGTGTTTGGAATGGCATGAAGCCAAATTCCTGAGCCTGTTTTGCGTTCTCTTTGATCAAAAAGATTAGGATAGTCTGTTGTAAATGCAAGAGAACCATATTGTTCGAAATTGAGCTGTTTTTTATTATAAACTTCTTGGAAAAAATAAATGCCTTCTGGTGTCGCTAAATCACCCAAAATTTTTTTATCTTTTTTATTTTTCCCAATGTCAATTTTGTAATAACCAACTTGTTCAATGGATTTATTATCAAAATGCCAAATTCCTAAAGTTTTTTCTGATTTATCAACAACAAAAGCATAAGAAGAAAAAAATTTTCCTTGGCCGAGTTGGAGTAGACCATTTGGAATTAATCCTTTCTTTTTAAAGGGTAATAAATTTTCTTCAATATCTAAGTTAATTTGACTTTGATCAGGGGTTTCAACAGAATTGGTATCGGAATAAGCATCAGAATCAGACTGACTCGGTGCAATAAGAATAGTGTCAGATTCACCATAACTGATTTGGACAAAAGTCAAAATAAAAAAACAATAGATTGTAAATAGAATAAATTGTTTCATTTTCCTCGTTGAAAGAAATAATCAGCAAAACTAGGGTTATGTTAATCTCAAAATTACAACAATTAGTGGCTGGTTCAAAACAGCCAACTTTTCCGTTGGCTTCGTTCAAATCTAACTGCGACGTACTTAATGTACGCTTCGTTCGATTTGAATTCGCGCGCTTCAAATTTGACTATTTTGTACCAAACACTAATTATTAGTTGATAATAGCTAATAGTTCAACAAAATGCATGAAATTTTTTAAGAATTGTCAGGTTCTTTGACTTAAGACTTTTGGCGAACGACCGATAAATTAAGTGAACGTTTCGTAGGAAATACGAGGTGGCTAGTAATAGCCTCTGGTCTTATCACAAATTTGTGACGGTGGTTTATTTGGAGGAGTTATGGCTAAAGATCAAGATTCAGTTGCTGAGGAAAAGAAAAATGTCAATTTAAGTAAAATCTTACCTTTGCTTTTTGTCGTGTTGAATCTTGGGGTTGTTGGCGCGGGAGCAGGTCTTGGATTTATGGCGACAATAGGTAATCAACAGGAAAAGGTGACAGAAGATGAATTGATTGGTGATTTAGAATTGAAACTTGAACAAAGCGTTTGGCATCCTATTATTTATACATTGGAGCCTTTTACCGTCAATTTAGATGGATATCCTAAGCGAACGATTCATTTAGAGATCAATTTAAAAATGCTTGATAAACATGGATTTGCTGAGGTTATCGATTTAGGCCCTAGAACTCGAGATAGCATTGTAAGAATTTTAACAAACAAACAGTATTCTGAACTTGAGTCTATACAAGGTAAGCTTTTCTTAAAAGAAGAAATTTCAATGAAAATTAATGAAATGCTCAATGAGGGTGTTGTTCAAGATGTTTTCTTTACCAAGTTTAATATCGCCGTTCTATAATTCTTTAGACTATTTGTTTTTGACATGGCAAATCTATTTTTTAAGTCCAATTTGACCTAGTGTTCAAAAAAAATAAAAATAAACTGTGTAATTGTATCTTATGGGGGCATTTTATTTTATTATACTACAAGGCAGCATTGATATGTAGTGGTCATTTCTTAACGATCATTATTTATCGATTTCTGTTGTGTGTTAAGTTTAAGTCCTAAATTGCGGAGTTCTTAAATTTTTGAGGAGGCGAGTGTGCATTGCAAGTTTAGAATTATATTTATTGGTTTGTTGGTGAGTTTTGTTGGTGAGTTTATTTTTGCTAATTCAAATCAGCTTCCCAATAAACAAATAGTAAATCAAAGTGTTCCAATTGATTTAAAAATTAATTTTGATGTCGTTAAGTTTAAATTAGATAATGGTCTTACTGTGTTATTACATGAAGATCATTCTGTTCCGATGATTTCTTATCACACATGGTTTAAGGTTGGTTCTCAAAATGAATATCCGGGAATAACCGGAGTATCTCACATGCTTGAACATATGGCGTTTAAAGGAACTGAAAATTTTAGAAGTGGGTCTTTTTCTGAAACGTTTAAAAAAAATGGCATTCATGATAATGCATTTACATCTAGGGATTATACGGGGTATCATTCAACATTTCCGAGTGATAAATTATCGCTTGTTGTAAAAATGGAAGCTGATCGTCTGAAGGGATTGGTGTTTAGTGAGGACGATTTTTTAAGTGAACGTGAAGTTGTTAAGGAAGAGCGACGAAGTCGAGTTGACAATAATCCTCAAGGATTGCTTTATGAGGTTTTGTTTTCAACAGTTTTTCGAGTGCATTCCTATCGTTGGCCTGTTATTGGGTGGATGAAGGATATTGAGTCTTATACGGTTGATAAAATAAAAAATTATTGGAATGATTTTTATTCGCCAAGTAATGCTGTTTTAGTGATTGTTGGAGATTTTAAGCAAGAGAGTCTTCGGTCTTTGATTCAAAATCAATACAATGTAATTCCAAAAAGAGAGGTAAAAACAACTCGTGTTATTAAAGAACCAGAACAAAAAGGACAACGTAATGCTTCTCTTGTTCGCAATGTTCAGTCTGCGTATTTTGTGATGGGATATCAAACTCCAAAGTCAGGTTCAGATGAGGCTTATGCTCTTGATTTATTGGCTAATCTTTTAGGTTACGGAGAGTCAAGTCGTCTTTATAAACGTTTGGTTTATAAAGAGCAAAAAGTTAATTCTGCATTTTCTTATAATATGAGTTTTAAAGATAATGGAATTTTTTTTGTTGGAGTTAATGTTAAATCAGGAGTTGAAGTTGATAAGGTGATTCCGGGTGTATTTAGTGAGGTCTGGTCATTTAGAGCAAAAAAAATTACAGAAAAGGAATTGGAAAAGGCAAAAAATCAAGTCATGAAAAGTTATGTCGATGGTTTGACGACAATTGATGGAAAAGCAACGGCTTTTGCTATCAATGAGATTTATCATGATTCTTATAAGGTTTTATTTTCAGATTTGGATCGTTATCATCAAGTAACGATTGAGCAAATTCAACAGGTTGCTGAAAAATATTTGCATCCTTCACGAAGAACGATTGTTCGTCTTAACCCTAAATCATCATCTGGAGGTCAATAATGAAATGGGTATTAACTTTTCTATTTGGTTTGGGTTTTATGTTTTTAATTGGAAGTTGCGCAAGTTTAAAACCTAAAAAATTTGATTTAAAACACTACGAAGAAATAAAAATGGAGAATGGTTTAAGTGTTATTTATATTCCTGATGAGAGTTTGCCTCGAGTGAGTTATTCTATTTTAGTTAATGCTGGTCAAAATACAGACGATGGTTTGGCTGGACTTAATGCATTTGTAGCGAATTTATTGTCAAAAGGAACTCAATCGCATAATGCTTTAGAGGTTGCTGATTTATTTGCTCAAATGGGAACATCTTTAAAGGTTTATCCTTCAAATGATTTTACTTTTATATCGACGAGCGGTTTGAGTGTAAATAAAAAAGAATTATTTGAACTTTTTTGGAATGTTTTAACTCAACCGACTTTTAGTGCTAATGAAACCAATCGCTTGAGAAAACAAATTATTGCACAATTAAAAAAAGAAGCGGATCAAGCAAGTGATTTTGCAGATATTGCATTTAACGATTTTATTTATGAAAAACATCCCTATGGAAACAATCTGAATGGCACCCTTGAATCTGTAAAGCAGATTGAACGAAAGCATTTGATTCGTCATTATTTTAAATTTTATGTTCCAGCAAACTCCTATCTGTCGATTACAGGACCAGTTGATGATCATTTTAAGCAAGAATTAGAAAAAAAAGTGAGTCAATGGAAAACCAGAAGTTTATCTCCAATTGAAGAAGTTAAGGTCTCAGAGTTAACTGAATCACCAATAAGATTGGTTTATAAAAGTGGAATGCAGCAAGCTCAAATTCGCTTTGGACATTTGAGTGTTTCTCGCAGTCATCCGGATTACTTTATCATGAAAGTGGCTAATGAAATTTTAGGGAGCTATGATCCGTTATCGAGTCGTTTGGGGAAAAAAGTGAGAGTCAATGAAGGCTTAACTTATGATATCCGTTCTCAGTTTGACAATAAAAAAACCGTTGGTGATTTTTCAATTTCAACGTTTACTCGAAATGAGAAGGTGTCTGAAGTTATCAAAATAGTACGTCAAGAATTGGACGATTTTGTAAAAAATGGAGTTAATGAAAAGGAGCTAGAGATTGCTAAGACAAATTTAAAAAGCCGCTTTCCTCAGCTTGTAGAAACATCCGATCAGTTGGCTATGAATTTACTTGTTTTAAGGGCTTATGGTATTGGTGATCAATATTTAACGGATTATTTTAATCGACTTGATTCCATTACCGTTGCGCAAGTGAATCAAGTCATTCGTAGGCAGTTTCATCCAAGTAAAATTAAAACACTTGTTTTTGCCACTCAGGATAAAGTATATAATCAGCTTATTTCTTTGGGTAAGGTAGAAGCTGTGCCTTATTCACGAATTATTGCAAAATAGTGAATGGTTGTTGAAAAACAGCTTGATCCGACTGCAAAGGTTTGTTAGTTTTCATTGGCTATCAATGGAAAATTCTAATTTATTAAATTTGGAATTTCAGTCATTTTTTTCAAGAGTCCTTAAATTTTTTTAAAAATAGAGATTTATTTTTTATAAGGAGTTTTTTTATGTCTAATGCAAATCATCAATCTCAAGTTGGAATCGTCGCTTATGGAACTTATTTTCCATCCCATTGGATGACAGCTGCTGATGTGGCTACTGCAACTTCAGGCTTATGGACGGAACAAGCTGTTAAAGAGAAATTAGGATTTTCAAAAAAACCAATTCCAGGTCCAAATGATGGAACACAAGAAATGGGGGTTCGTGCTGCCTTGGACTGTTTAACTCGATTTGATTATAATCCGTCTGAAATTGACGTTATTTTATGTATTGGAGAGGAATGGAAAGAATATCCGTTGACCACTTCAGGAATTTATATACAAGAAAAAATTGGTGCGTCCAAGGCTTGGGCAATTGATGTTCAACAGCGTTGTTGTTCTATGGTTAGTGCTATGAAAATAGCTAAAGATATGATGATTTCTGATGAGGAAGTTAATTCTGTTATGATTGTTGGTGGATATCGCAATGGTGACTTTGTTGATTATACTAATCCTCGAATGTCGATGATGTTTAATTTGGGTGCAGGAGGCTGTGCCGTTATATTGGAAAGTGGCGTTGAAGAAAATTTATTGCTCGGGACACATATTATTTCAGATGGAACGCTAGCTCGAGATGCGGGTTGTCGTATTGGGGGAACTGCGGAACCAATCAACTCTTCTAATCTTGATCAGGCGTATCGTTCCCTTGATTTGATGGACGCAGAACACATGAAAAATCGTCTTAATGACGTGTCTTTGCCAAACTGGTTTACTTGTATAGATCGTGCATTGGAAAAATCAGGTCATTTGACTCGTTCTAATATTGATTACTTAGCAGTTCTTCATTTTAAAGCATCAATGCATAAGGCGATGTTGGAAGAATTAGGACTTACAGAGTCTCAAACAACCTATTTAAGTGAGTATGGGCATATTGGGCAAATTGATCAAATTCTTTCGCTTGATTTAGGAATTAAAAATGGTCAGATTAAAAAAGGCTCAATTGTTGTAACAACGGCTGCAGGAATTGGTTATGCTTGGGCTGCTAATGTGATTCGATGGGGGTAAAAAGTGCGTCGCAGCAGCCTCTAGTTGTTGCGAAATTTTTTAATATAGAGATAAACCCCAAGAGCAATAAGCAATAAAGCAATTCCTATGAGAAATGAAGTGTTGGTGGATGTTGTGTCCCAGGTTTCTTCTTGTGGAAAATTTTCTATGTCAAGATTTCCTGAGTTCATTAATGCGTCAATGGGTTGTCCGATGGACTCTTTTGAACCCATCCCGACATCTGTTTGTGCAATGGGTTGAGACTTAACGGCCATAACCCTTAGGGTTTTAATTCCTTTAAAAAATTCGCCACTGTAACGAGTGTAATGAAGTTTGTGAGCAGAAAAAGTGACAAGTATGGCGACCTTGTCTTTAATCGTGGCAAGGTATCGAGTATAGTAATTGGGCAATTCACTGTTTAAGTGCCAGCCATCAATCCAGTCTTGATTATTGATTGTGACTTTTTTAACATGGATGACTTTAGATGGCAGAGGTTTTCCTTTTGTTCCAACAATTGTTCGTGGCGTTTTTAAATGTTGAAGATAGGCTGAAAAGGTATCTGTTGCTCCAATTTCTTTGGCTGTTAAAATAACAACAGCTTCATGAGATTGCTTTGTTGATGTATTTTTGCAAACCCATTCTGTTTGTTCGAGGCTGCAGTCCCAATTCGACGGAAGTTCAAAAGAAACATAACTATTTCTAAATAGCTTTGAATGAGCTGAAAGCGAGATAAAGAAGGGCGATAATGCAACAAGTAATAACCCAATTTTAATCATGAAGACCTCTTTGATGAAGCCAACTTTTTTGTTGGCTTCGTTCAAATCTCACTGCGACGAACTTAATGTGCGACTCGTTTGATTTGAGTTTTAGCGCATTAAATGTGACTATTTTAAATGAGTCACTCATTTAGTAATTTCCTTGAAATAATGTTAATACGTTTTGCTTAAACAATAAAGGTAAAATTAGTTTTTTAGTGAACAATATCTTTAAGAACAAGATTGAGTTAAGACATTAGTATTGTCTTTACAAATTGATAAATGATAACGATAGACTGTGGATAGAGTCCGCGTTATTTGTATAGTATGCAGATCAATTTTTATTCTAATTTTGTTTTGCAATAGCAATGATTCATCATTGAGGAGGATAAAGTGGTTAATTTACATCAATTGACAACATTTTGTGCGGTATTAAATGAAGGTGGGATGACAGCAGCAGCTGATAAACTTTTTCTTACTCAACCTGCAGTAAGTCAACAAATAAGAAGTTTGGAAGAGGAACTTGGTGTTGAACTTTTAGTAAGAGGAACGAGACAAGTGAAACCGACGTTACAGGGACAACTTTTGTTTGATTATGCAAAAAAAATAATACAACTTGCTCAGCAAGCTGAAGTTGCGATTCAAACCATTGGAACAGAAATTAAAGGCACTTTAAGAATCGGAACATTGAATTCATTAGGGCTTCATTTAATTAGTCCAGTGGTGGGAATGTTCTTAAAACATAATACGGATCTTCATATCAAATTGGATTACAGTAAAGGAAATGATTTGATTCAAGCAATGAATGAAGGGGTATTGGATGTGTTAATTTTACCTGATGTTGCGGAAGAATATGGGATTGAAATACAAAACATTCAATCTCGATTTTTGACAAAAGAAGAAATTTGGTTGGTTGCTTCTGGAAAAGACTCTTCGATTCCTCGACAAATCCAATTGGATGATTATTTTTATCGTCCTGTAGTGGCTTTTTCTGGCGAATATCCAGCTTTTACAGAATTATTGATGAAAAGAGTTAGAGAGTTAGGGGCTTCTTTTAATCCTGTTTTTGATTCATCAAATGTCGGAACATTAAAGAGAGTGATTGAGTCTGGTTTAGGGATTGGATTTTTGCCGTCTCATAGCATTCGAAAACAAGTGAGAGCAGGACGACTTATTCATATTCATGTCGATGGTTTTGTTTATCAAATGAATATTAATTTTTACTATCGTAAAGAATTAGAGGGGCAACCCATGTTGGATGTTATTTTTAGAGCAATACAGCATCAGGCAAGAAATTAACTTCTCAACATCTACTTTTTGATTTGTCAACAGTTACGAAATCGATAGAACAATATAAATCGACATTCATGAATTTTTTTCAATTAAGAAAATTTGTTCCAGCTTCTGTTGAAAAACAATTGTGTTTTCGCTATGTTTCTGTATGTACTGCAGCAGCAACAATTTATTAAAGGTTAACTTATGCTTGGAAATGATTTTTATACTGAAAATCAAGCCTCTCATTCTAAATCGATAGCCGATCTTTATGGTCACATTAAAAAACTTCATTTAATTCTCACAACGTATTTTGACAATCGACAAATGCTTTTTGAAGCTTATCTTAAAGAGGGTTGTAAAATTTTTTCTATGAATCTTGGCCTAGTAATGAAATTTGAAGAAGAAAACTTTTTGATAAAAAGTGTTTTTCCTTCATTAAGTCAGTTAAAGGTGGGAACTCTTATTCCCATAAATCAAACATATTGTCATCATGTTCTTCTTCAAAAAAGCACGGTTGGGTTTTCGCAGGTAGGAATGATTTCTGAGATGAATCATCATCCTGTTTATCAGAAGTTTAAGCTTGAGTCTTATCTTGGTTCACCTATTTTTGTTAATAAAAAACTTTACGGGACTATTTGTTTTTCAAGTCAAAAGCCTAGGGATCGAGGTTTTTCTTATCAAGAAAAAGAAATTATTGAAGTCATTGCGAGTAGTATTGGACGATTTATTGAAGTTGAAGAAGCTCGGATTTCAATTGAAAATCATCAAAAACAATGGATCGAAAAAGAAGAAAAAGCTCTTAGGGATAAGGCTCGTTTTTTGGCAAATATGAGTCATGAAATTCGTACTCCACTCAATGGAATTATAGGAATGACAAGTTTGTTGATGGATAACTCACAATTAAGTGAAGACGTTCGTCAAATGATTGAAACAATAGATGGCTGTAGTGATCGATTGTTAAGAATAATTAATGATATTTTAGAATTATCAAAGATTCAGTCTGGAACATATGAAATTCGTAATAACCCTTTTTCTTTGAACTCAACAATTAATAATGTTTTTTCAATTTTTCGTCCTAAGTGTGAGCGTTCAAAAGTAAGTTTATCTTATGAATTGGAGTCTGGAGTCCCAGAGGTTTTAATTGGTGATGCTGATCGGCTTGCACAAATTTTAACGAATTTAATTAGTAATGCGATTAAGTTTACAGAAGAAGGTTTTGTTAAGTTAGTTGTAAGTTGTCGTTCAATGGGTAATCAAGACTTTGTGTTTCGATTTGAAATTCAGGATTCAGGAATTGGAATTCCCAGTCATCGAATTGGAAAAATGTTTGAAACTTTTAGTCAGGTTGATCCTGAAACATCAAGAAAATATGGGGGTACTGGGTTAGGTTTGGCCATTAGTAAATCATTATGTGAACTAATGGGTGGAAAAATTTGGGTTTCAAGTGAATTGGGTAAGGGATCAACATTTGTGTTTACTATTCGGTTTCAAATATCAGACAAGAAAGAGCTAGAAAACAGTTTTAATGAACAAACAGAAGAAAAACTAGACAATCAGTTGTTTAAAAAAAAACCAAAACGAATATTGATTGCTGATGATGATCCGGTGAATAGAAAGCTAGTTAAAAAATTGCTTGATCAAATGGGTTATGAATCCGTTTCTGTCTCAAATGGAGAAGAGGCCGTCGAGTTTGTTAAGAAAAATGACGTTGATTTGATATTAATGGATATACAAATGCCCCATTTGTCAGGCATTGAAGCGGCTGTTATCATAAAAAAAATGAAAAAAACAAATTCCCCATTAATTGTTGCTATGACAGCAACTGTTGCTTCAGGAGAAAGAGAACGATTGCTATTAAAAGATATGGATGATTACCTTAGTAAGCCTCTTCAACGTAAAGAACTCATCCGGATTTTGGAAAAATAGAATCATTTTTTCATCGTTTCAGTTTGAGATGATTTTTTCTTCAAAGTCTCTTTGTTTTTAGTACATCAATTTTTAGTTAAACAATCGTTTTTTTCTTAGAGTTTATTTGAAATTAGACGATAATAGTTGTAATGAGTAAGTCTTATTTTTTCATTTTTTTGCTTAATTTTTATTTGTTGGGGCTAGGTTGTGCTGGGCCAACAACTCCTTTTGGTGGGTTAAAATCTTTTTCTGTTAAGGAAATTTCAAAAGATGTTTTGAATAATTTAAAACGATTGGTTTTTGATAATCAGACAAAAATATTTGTTGTTCCTAAAAAGCAAGTTCTTCATAAGATGGAGGATGTTTGGCTTGTTGTTGAAGATTCCATAACAATTCCAGAAAAATTTGAAGTTAAAGTATTTTATAATAGAAAAGATATTTCTCACTTATTGCCATCAAAGAAAACGTATTTGATTAATGAGTCCAATACACAAATTAAGATTAAGATTCCTCATGTTCTTTTAAGAACAGATTTAGATCAAGATGTTGTTTTTGTTTATATTTCATCTGAGAAAAAAATTTCATTCCTGTGGGAACCTCCAACGTGTCCATTGTTTACTAGACAAGAGGTGATTCAAACAGATCCTTTTAATGTGGACTCGGAAATGATTGAAAAAATTAGCTTGATGGCTAGAAGTAAAAAAATTAATCCTTCTTTATTTGTTGGATTGGTTGCTCAAGAATCTTCATTTGATCCAAAAGCTGTTAGTTATGCAAAGGCAATTGGTTTAACTCAGATCACTAATTTGGCAGAAAAAGAAATTGTTGAAGTCCATTCTGAGTGGCCTCGTCATCCTGCCGTACAAAGGTATCCTAGTTCAATTGTAAAAGAATTGATTAATACAGAAAAAATTAATGAGGAAAATGAATGGAGATTAAATCCTGAGTTTTCAATCGAAGGTGGATTAACTTATTTGTATGTTTTAATTAATTATTGGAGGCGTTCACAACATTTGGATTTGCTAAATACGACCTTTTCTGAATCGGAAGAAGATTTCTCAAAAGTTTTGTTAGCCAGTTATAATTCTGGAGCGGCAAGAGTGAAGTATCAAATTCAATTGAATGGAACAAATTTTTTAAAGGCTCATACTTTGAAAGAAGCACAAAATTATGTTAAAAGAATACAGAGTTTTTGCTATCACTTTAGTCATGAGGATAAATTATGAAAAATAAGCCATGGCCATTTAAGTTTGTTGTTATTGTTCTTTTAGGTATAATTATTTCTTTTCCAATTCAAATTCAAGTGATCAATCGGTTTCAAATTCAGTGGTGGGAAACTTTTCATTTTTTTTCAATCTTTAATTGGATTGTTATTGGTTTATGTATCATAAATCTTCCTTTTCTTTGGAATGCAAGTCGTTGGGTATTATTAACAATGCCTTTGTTGTTTTTTTCAGTGCTTTGGAATAATATCATGGTTGGAAGTTATAGTTGGGATTTTAGTTATGATCAAACACTTTTAGCAACTTTAGGTTTTTGTAGTTTGTTTCTTTTGGCTTTTCATCGTGGAGTACAAGATGTGCTGAGTGGAAAACCAGTAAGGTGGTGGAGCGAAGCTTCGCGTAAGCCCATAGAAGTTCCAGTTAAAATTTATCCGGGACGTCATCAAAGTTTTCAAAGTAAAACAGTTGATCTTTCAACAACAGGTATGTTTGTTAAACTTAAACCCAATCACGAAGCATTTTCTTCTTTAGTTCGAGGTGAAAGAATAAATGTTAATCTTCAAATTAACGATTTGTATACTCTTAAGTGCGAAGCAGAAGTCGTTCGTGACTCCAAAGATTTTAAAGGAAAATATCCACCAGGTTTTGGTTTTCGATTTATTAATCTTAGATCTCAAGAAAAAAAGATGCTTAAAAAACTTGTTCTTGCTTAGAGACTGTTTCTAAATGGTCATTTAATAATTGCCTTTTCTTATTTCAGATTATTTCAGTTCTTAATTTCTCTTCTAAAGTCTAGTCGTTTGACAATTTCATTTTTTTTAAAGCATGGGAATAAAGTACGAGTTATGATTTGAAAAGAATCTTTGACTGTAATCAAACAATAGCCACTAAGTTGTCAATTGAAGTGGAGTCTGCGTTATGAGTTTAGTTGTTTCACAAAAAAAAGATTGGGTGTTTCTATTATTTTCAGGAAGGATGGATAGTTTTACTTATGAATTTTTAACAAATCAATTAAATATTTTGTTTCGCATGGGAAAGCGAAAAATTTTAATTGATTTAAGTGAAACAAAGTTTATTAATTTTAATACATTGAGATTTTTATCACAGTTTTCTTTTCAATTAAAATCTCAAAATGGGCAATTGAGATTGCTTTGCCCTCAAGATGAGTTGAAAATAAATGTTTTTGCATTTAACAGTCTTCGTGGAATTGTTTTTAACTCTATTGATGATGCGTTTAGAAATGATAGGTAAAAAATGAATTTTATATTTCAAATTTTGATAATGATTTTAATTCAAGTTTTTTTAGTGTCCGCTTTTGCTGTTGTTAAAGATATTGAAAGTTGTTTTGAAAAATTAAATTTTGAAAATAAAGATCTCTATTTTTCGAGATTAGATATTCAAATGAAAGAACAGAGCTTAAAGGCTTCCCGTTCTAGGCTTTGGCCGTCATTGAGTTTGAGTTTGTCTGGAAGTCAAGGAGAGGGAGGATCATCTAATGTGGGAGCGATTAATCCTAATGTTGAACAACCGGAGGGGGGGATTGACCCCAATACAACTCCACCAGCGCCACCTCCTCCAGATATTTCGTCTCATCAGTTTGAAGAAGATTATAAAGTAAATTCTTCATGGGGGGGGCAGATTTCTTTGGGATATTATGTTTTTACAAGAAATGCTATCTCTGAAGATATTGGTCATTCACTCAATGCGCTCGAAAAAGCGAAGTTAAATTTTGATTATATACTATAAGACTCCCAGATCTCGTTTTTTTAAGCAAATTTATCATTACGC
>CAYMLA010000024.1:0-8048 GCA_964390785.1 uncultured Bdellovibrionales bacterium
TGACCTTTTTATGTGGATTGATCTCTTCCTTGCCGGTTCTCATTTGGAATGCACAAAACAACTGGTCTTCATTTCACTTTCAACTTTCTCACGGTTTAGATGGAGGAAATTGGGAATACACTTGGACAACAAATTACGTGCTTGCCCAATTTTTAATTGGCTTTCCTATTTTTTGGTTTTTTATATTTCAACATAAAACACCAAAACACTTTCGCTACCTTCTTTATTTTACGTGGGTTCCCTTTGTCTTTTTTTTCCTTTCTTCTTTTAAGGGACTCGTCGAAGCCAATTGGGCAAATGTGGCTTACCCTACATTTATTGTTCTTGCTCTACTAAGCATAAAAAATCGCATATGGATTTGGTCTCATAATTTGTTTTGGATAGCATTATTAATTGCCTTACTCATTCAAATGCGTCACCCTTTTCTCCCCATTGAACCTGAAAAGCTTAAAACCAACGAATTGCAACAATTTTCAAGCACTCTTGCGCTCATTGATCAATATCAACCCTTTTATGCTTATTCTTATCAAATGGCTTCATACCTTTGGTATTATCGAAAAGAACCCGTTTACAAGCTATATAAATCTTCTCGCCATGATTTTTTTGACGAATTTCCTGAAGCAAAACCTCAATCTTCGCTCTTCTATGTTTCTAAAGCAAAACATCATAATCTTCCTGATTGGATTCTCAATGGACCATACAGAGTAAAAGACATAAAGCATATTGATAACCAATTCAAACTGATCGCGATTGAAAAAAAATGAAACGAATAATTGTATTGAGTAGCATTTTATTTTTATTTATAACCTATGGCTTAGTTATTAATCAGTATGATATTCGTGTTATTCCGAAACAAATTCAAAGCCTTTCCCCAGAGGGGTTTTATGACTATCAAGGCATTACACATCTTCATTCAAATAATAGTCTTGGAAGCCGTCCTGCAAATGAAATTATAGAGATTGCAAAAAAAACATCACTTGATTTTATTATTTTTACGGACTTAAACAATTTTTCAAAGAATACAATTCCTGCTGGATATCATCAAAATCTTCTTGTAATAGAGGCACAAAAATACAGCTATCTTGATTCAAGAATTGTAACCTACTCTAAAAATCAGCTTCCCTCATTTTCTACATTAGGCGAAGTTAGTGTGTTTTTAACAGATCTTCTTTCTCAAAATCGAATCAATCAAGACCATTTTTTTGTTCTTGCCCATCCTCTTAAAACGGGGTTTTTATGGACTGGGAATTATCCAATTGGACTAACGGGAATTGAAGTTCTTAATTTAAATAGTTTTTGGGATCAGATTTTGAAATCATCTAAAATTTCTGTAATTTGGAGTTCAATTGTTTACTTGTTTAACCCTCGTCTTGCTTTTCTAAGACTCTTTACTGAAACTCCCGATCGTGAACTCCAGCTTTGGGATCAACTCAATCGCGATAGAACTGTTTATGGTTTTTCAGGAAATCATGCAACAGCTCGTGCTATTCCTTATGCTGGACAATTTGTTCGTTTTCCAAGTTATGAACAATCTTTTTCTTTTACTACAAATCATGTTGTTTTAAACACAGAGCTTACTGGAGACACTAAAAGAGATCAAATTAAAATCCTCAATGCCCTACAAAGTGGACAGTTTTATTTTTCAATTGACCTTTTGGGCAATCCAAAAGGATTTAACACTTATATTAAAGAAGAAAAAAAAATATACCCTATGGGGTCAAGACTTAACCTAAATTCAAAACAAAAATTTATTACTCAACTTCCCAATCAACCAATAGTTCCCTTTGAGGTTGTTATTTATCGCAATGGAGAAAGATATAAAACATTTAACAATAGCTATTCTGAATTTTTTCTTTCTCAATCCGGAGTCTATCGCGTTATTGTTCGTGTAATTCCAACCCTTCCACTACCTGATGGAAAAAAATGGTTTATTTGGATTTATTCTAATCCTTTTTTTGTTGAGTAAGCGCACAAGTCATTGTCAAAATATAATTTCAGTAGATGGTCGAGTTGACGAAGATAATTTTTTGTTTAGTTTTCGACCAAAGCCCAGCAAATAGTTGCTATTGCAAGTTGACTGTTTTGCAACGGCCACTAAAAAGCTATAATAAAAATAAGTTTATTTTTTTAATTAGATGCTGCGAAATAAGAAACAAGGCAGTTAATTGATGACTGTTTTGCAACAGCCACTATTTTGCGACATCTATTAATTAATTTAAACGAGTCATAAATCGCCATGGAATGAGTTTTTTTATTAAAATTCAAGGCATTCAATTTTTCAAAGGAGTGAAGATGACAATTAATACGATTAAGATTTTATTATCTTTTTGTTTAATCCTTTCGATTTCAATTCAAAGTAAAAGTTTAGATCAAGAGCCTGTGCTGTCGATCCCCTTCAAATTTGAATTTACACCTGTAAACAGAGATGACCATTTAGTGCAGTTTACTGCAACAGATTTAAGGGGAGTTCAACTTGATCAAACAATTGATGGCGCAAAACCTAAAGTTCCATTTTCGTTTTATAAGATTGCCATTCCTTATGGATATGAAGTCAACAATATTGTATTAACCTCTCAACCCACATCTGAGTCTTTTGAAGGAAATTTTTTACATTCTGCTCCCATGAAACCTTTATCGCTTGCTCAATTTCCATTTCCTGAGGTAGAAAGTCGAAATACTTTAACCCAACAGAAATTGCAATTTCCTGAATCCCCCATTCGATGGACACTTCAAAAGTGGCATAACGTGACAATTGCCTTGATATGGGTTTATCCTGTCCAAGTAAACAAATTCAATCAAACTCTTTCTTTTTTAAATCAAGGAAATATTTCCATTGAGTTATTTCAAAGCTTAACTCAAAGGGTAAAACTCACAAATGCTCAAAAAAATAAAATTAAGTCTTTTGTTGATAATCCGGATGTTATTCATTCATATAAAACAAAATTAAATAGAAGCGCTCAAGATTATGAACATTTAATCATTACAACCAAACTTTTTGCAAACCACACAGGAGAATACAATCTCTCTTTTTATAATGAATATTTGTCTAAACAAGGATTCAAAACTAAAATTCTTACCTTAGAGTCAATTGTTTCTGAATATGATGGAACTGATGATGCTCAAAAAATTAGAAAGGCAATTCGGAATGAATACAATAAACACAACATTCAATATGTTTTACTTATTGGTGATGCAGATCGAGGACGACCAATTATTCCAGTTCGCAACTTAAGAGCAAAAATATTGGGCTATAATGGAAGTTCAACAAAAATGTATACTGAAGATATTCCTGCTGATTTTTATTATTCTTGCTTAGATGGTGAGTTCGATTCAAACAAAAATGGAATTTGGGGCGAATTGGATGATGGCATTGATGGACAGGACGTTGATTTATTGCCTGAAGTTATTGTAGGGCGTTTTTCTGTTGATCAAATTCAAGCATTTGAAAATCAAATTAAAAAAACAATACAAATGACTCAAATTGAATATGAGAAAAAAACTTTGCTTTTAGGTGAGACTCTTTTTTCTGAATTAAATCTCTATGGTAAAGATTATTTAATGCAATTGATTGGGCAATCAACAGATCATAATTACACCACAAATGGTTTTACCGATAAATGGACTGTGGATCAACTTTTTGATAAAGATGGTTATTGGAGCGGAAAAGGGGCTATAAGAAAAATTCAAGAACAAAACTATCCAATGGTATTTCATTTAGGTCACTCAAGCACTTCAATGAATATGAAGCTTTCATCTTGGTGGGGATTTCCTAGTTTTTACAATGAAAAACCATTTTTTTATTATACTCAAGGTTGTTTTGCCGGTGATTTTACTCATAATGAAACTTGGATTGAAAAGTTAATGAACCTCTCCCAAGGGTCATTCGCAACAATATCAAATTCTAGTTATGGATTAGGCCCCGAAGATCCAGATCCAATTTCAACAATCACACCGGGAGCTTCTCATATGTTGGCTCGTAAATTTGTAGATGCTCTTTTTTCTGATCATATTTATGTTATTGCAGAATCACACCAAAACAGTAAAATTTCTCATATTAAATATAGTCAAACTCAAGAAATGAGGTGGGTTTATTGGACAGCCAATTACTTAGGTGAGCCAAGTTTAAAATTGCCGGAATCCATTCGCCCAAGTAAATAAGTAGTGGCTGTTGTAAAATAAGAGTCCTGACGCTCTGCCGATTTCAATCAATTGGCTATTTTGCAACAGTCAGTCTACAGCCACCCTATAAAATAAATATCTTTTTAAACAGAGGCTCTTTCTGTTATTCTAAAAATACAACCTACTAAAATAAATTGAAAAACAACTTCACTTCGGGAGCTTATTTTGACAAAAAAAATTGCCCTCATTATTCCTTGCTACAATGAATCCACTCGCTTGTCGATTGACTCCTTTAAAGAACTCAATCAATACCCTTCCATTGATCTCTATCTTGTAAACGATGGGTCAAGTGATTCAACACTAAAACACTTAATGGATCTCAAATCCAAAAATATCATCACTGAAGCGGTTGATCTTCAACCCAATCGTGGAAAGGCAGAAGCTGTGCGATTTGGTTTAAACAAAGCCATCCATGATCAATATGAATACATTGGTTTTGCCGATGCTGATTTTGCCACTCCTCCAAGCGAGATCAATCGTATAACTGAGCTTCTCTTTAATTCCAAACGTCCTCTCGTTATGGGGTCTCGAATAAAGCGAATGGGAGCAACAATTGATAGAAACGGATTTCGTCATTACTTTGGGAGAATCTTTGCCACTTGCGCCTCAATTATTCTACAACTTCCTATTTATGACACCCAGTGTGGCGCAAAATTTTTTCATGTCACCCCAGAACTCAAACTTGCTCTTAAAAATCGTTTTGTTTCAAGATGGTTTTTTGATATCGAACTCATTGGCCGCCTCAACCATCTCAGGTCACAATTTCATAAAGACAAAACCATTCACAACTACTTTTGGGAAGAGCCTCTTCTTGTATGGAAAGACATCGGAGGCTCAAAGCTTAAACTTTCTGATTTCTTTAAAGTTCCGATCGAATTATTAAAGATTGACCGCAGCCTAAAAACATGGAAAAAAACAAATCATAAAATGCCAACTAAAAATTCTTATCCTTAACGCCGCAACAAGTCGCATTCGGCGGTGGATATCAGCAAAATAATCATGCGCACCACTGAATTTACTCGTCTGTTGCCATAAGATAGTGGTCTATGCTACTTAAAATGCATGTGTAAACCATCATCTATATTAATAACTGGCGTTTCTGGTTTTATTGGACAACACCTTGCCTATCAACTTATTAAATCTCAACACCATGTTGTGGGATTAGACATCCATCCTTATGCTTCTTCGATTAATGGACTTAATTTTTATCTTTGTGATTTTTCATCCCTTGAAAAAATACAAAATATAATCACCAAAGAATCCGTCGACTGTATTATTCATTTAGCAGCCTATAGTCGTGCTGTTTCTTCAGAGGATCTGTTTACCAGTAACTCCGTTTTAACACTTAAAATGTTAGAACTCTCTCAAACCAATCAAATAACATTAATGGCAATGAGTTCAAGCGCTGTTTATGGTGAGCAAGAAAATGAAAAAAAACCTTTAACTGAAAACACTCAACTTAATCCAATTAATCTTTATGGTGTATCTAAGTTAACTGTTGAAAATTTATTAAGACTTTACTCAAAAAATTCATCTTGTCGAATACTCGGTTGTCGACCTTTTAATGTCATCGGGCCAGGACAATCAGATGATTTTTTTGTTTCTCGAGTTGCAAAATCCATTGCTCAAATCAATAAAAACATTGCAACTGCTCACTCAAGTCAATTAATTGTATCTGATTTAGACTCTTATCGCGATTACATCGACGTAAGAGACCTTGTTCGAGCCATTGAATTGATTTTAAAAAAAGGGGAAAATGGAAATATTTATAATATTTCCTCTGGAAATGCTACGCAATGCAAAGCAGTTGTAAATTATTACACCAAACTTGCTCAAACTTCAGTAAAAGTTATTGTTCAACCTCAAAACCATTCACCCATTTCTTATCAACAAGGCTCTTCAGAATTACTTTATAAACAAACCGGTTGGAAACCTAAAATTTCTCTAAATGAAAGTTTAAACGATATCTATGATTTTTGGATGAATAAAGGATTAAATCAATGAAAGCCATTTTACTTGCTGGTGGAAAAGGAACACGCCTTGCCCCTTACACAACAATTTTACCAAAGCCTTTACTTCCCGTTGGAGAAATGCCCATTCTAGAAGTGGTCATTAAACAACTTAAACACTTTGGAATCACTGACTTTACACTTTCAGTTGGGTATCTTAGTTCTTTAATCCAAGCTTATTTTGGCGATGGACATAAACTTGGTGTAACCATTCATTATTCATTTGAAGAGCAACCTTTGGGAACGGCAGGACCAATTTCTTTGGTGTCAGAGCTAAACGAACCTTTCTTGGTTATGAACGGAGATCTTCTGACAACAATCAATTATCGTGACTTAATTAAAAGCCATATTTCTTCTCAGCAAATTGCAACCATTTCTCTAGCTAAACGAGAAGTAAAAATTGATTTTGGCATCGTCGAATCAACCGAAGATGGCTTCTTAGACAAATACCTAGAAAAACCCGTTCTTGAACACTTTGTTAGTATGGGAATTTATATTTTTTCTCCCGCTGTTTTAAACTTTATTCCAAAAAACCAATATCTGGATCTTCCAGATTTAATGATGAAGCTAAAATCTCATCATCACAAAATTAACATTTTTAAAGCCAATTGTGAGTGGCTTGACATCGGAAGAAATGACGATTACCAAAAGGCAAATCAAGTCTTTTTAGAAAATAAAAATTTATTTTTACATTCATCGGAGGACAACGCTTGATCCAATTAAAAAACAAAAAAATTCTTGTTACCGGAGCGACGGGGTTTATAGGAAGTCATTTGGTTGAAGCGCTTCTGCCACAAACCGCGCATTTACGTGTCTTTGTAAAATACAATAGCCAAGGACGCACGGGCTGGCTTTCTGATTTGCCTCAACAATCACAATCTGAACTTGATTACCACTTTGGTGATTTGCGTGATTCTGATTCTGTATTAAAGGCAATGAATAATATTGACATTGTATTTCACTTAGGTGCGATCATTAGTATCCCTTATTCTTATCACAGTCCTGGTGAAACTTTTTCTGTAAATGTTGAAGGAACAAGAAACATCCTTGAAGCTGGTCGAAAGTTAAACATTGAACAAATTATGCACACATCCACCAGTGAAGTCTTTGGAACAGCTCTGTATGTTCCTATTGATGAAAAACACCCTTATCAAGGACAATCTCCTTATTCTGCTAGCAAGATAGCCGCTGACAAACTTGTGGAATCTTATTATCGAAGCTTCAATCTACGCCTTGTCACCATTCGGCCATTTAATACTTTTGGCCCTCGTCAATCTCCTCGAGCTGTTATCCCAACCATTATTTTACAACTCTTAAAATCAAATCAACTGCATTTGGGTTCACTCACGCCAACACGGGATTTCACTTTTGTTTCAGACACGGTTCAAGGAATGATCAATTCTATCAACTGCGAATCTGCCATAGGAAAAGAAATCAACCTTGGGACGGGACAAGAGATTTCAATTGAAAATCTAGTTAAAACCATTTCAAATATCATGGGGGTTTCTCCGGAAATTAAAACGATTGAAAAAAAATTGCGACCCAGTAAAAGCGAAGTCAATCAATTGCTATCAGATAATACAATGGCAAAAGATATCTTATCTTGGCATCCTGAATGCAGCTTAGAAAATGGCCTTAAAAAAACAATTGATTGGTTTAAAGAAAATAAAAATCATTACAACAACCTCGCTCTTGAATTTCATTTTTAGTGGAGAACGACTTGATTAAAACAATCGTAAATGCTGATGATTTTGGATTATCTGAAGGCATTAATCATTCTCTTTTTCCTCTTCTTGAACAATCTTGCCTTAATAGTGTTAGTTTAATAGCCAATGGCTATGCCCTCGAGTCAGCTTGTTT
>CAYMLA010000024.1:8058-13252 GCA_964390785.1 uncultured Bdellovibrionales bacterium
AAGAAAAAATAAAACAATTCGATTTTCTGTTCATTTTAATTTAATTGAAGGAAAGCCCGTCAGCTCGGTCGCCCCCTCATCTGGACTTCTTAATAAAAAAGGAGAATTTCACAACGGGTTTCTTCGGCTCTTGTTATTGTTTTATTTTGGTTCTACAAAAAAGAAAGCCCTTCTCAAGCAAACAATTAAACTTGAACTTCTTGCTCAGATTCAAAAAATTGAAAAAATTTATGGTCAATTATCTGAACTTAACCTTGATAGTCATCAACATGTTCATCTTATTCCTTGGATTTTTAATTGCTTCATTGAATTCCATGATCAAAAACAAATCCATTATATTCGTACAGCTAATGAAGCTTTTTACATTGATCGAAAAAACTTAAAAAATTATTTTTCACCCAATATCATTAAACTTATTTTGTTAAAACTGCTTACTTGGATTAATCGACGAAAACTTTTTAAGCACAAAATATCAACAAATGACTATATTTTAGGTGTTTTGTTTAGTGGTAAAATGAGTTATTCTTCAGTTAAAATAGGCTTAAATACTTTAAAAAGAAAAATAAAAAAATCTTCAACCGTCGAATTAGTGTTTCACCCGGGACAACCAAATGAAACAGAAACTCTTAATTGGAAGAAAAGAAAAAACTTGTCTCAATTTTATTTTTCTTCTCAAAGAAAAAAAGAAGCAACGACTCTAACTCGTTTACAAAAGGAAAAAGCATTTCAATGAAAACACTGACTGTTTTGGCTCCCGTTTATAATGAAGAAGTCGGAATAACTGATTTTTACCTTGAAGTCTCAAAGGTATTGAGTTCAATACAAGAAAAATATGAATCTTCATTTTTATTTGTCGTTGATCAGTGCTCGGATAACAGCCTATTGGTTTTAAAAAAAATTGCAGCTCAAGATAAAAAAGTAAAAATACTTTCTCTCTCTTCACGATTTGGTCACCAAAAATCCATACTTGCCGGAATTGACTATGCTGCCACAGATATTATTATTATGCTTGATAGTGATCTTCAGCATCCACCAAAACTCATTCCATCTATGCTTGAAAAATACGAAGAGGGTTACGATATTGTATATATGGTTAAGTCGGATTATCAAGCGACGAGTTTTTTTAGACGACTAACAAGTCGATTGTTTTATCGTTTTTTACAGCACCTATCAAACTCACCAATATATGAAAACTCCTCTGACTTTAGACTTATCACTTGTCGAGTAGCTAACATTTTTCGAACACAAATACGTGAACGCAATCTTTTTTTAAGAGGAATGCTCAGTTGGGTTGGTTTTCCAAGTTGTCCCTTAGAATTTAAAGTTGAAGCTCGTCAACATGGAAAAAGTAAATACACCTTTTATCAAATGCTAAACCTTGCTCTTTGGGGGATTTTGGGATTTTCAAAAAAACCCATTCGCTTAGCCAGCATACTCGGATTATTTTTTTCTACCCTTGGTTTTATTTATGGTTTTTATGCTGTAATTTCTTACCTTGTTGAAGACTCTCAGCCGAGAGGATGGGTCACTCTTGCCGTATTGGTTTCCATCTTAGGGGGGATACAATTGCTTTGTCTTGGCATTTTAGGAGAATACATCGGTGCCATTTTTGAAGAAGTCAAACAACGCCCTCATTATATCGTTGATGAAAAAATAAACTTCCCTACTGAAAACACTTAATGTAAGATCAATTTTTTAGAGGAGTATTCAATTGAACCTAAGACTTAAGCAATTTATTGATTCGTTCATTGGAAACGCTCTTCTTTTGGTTTTATTTATCCCTGTGCGCATAACAGGTCTTATTTTACAACGCAAACACGACCTTAAGTCAGTAACCGACATCACTTTTCTTAAACTTTTAGGGGGCGGTAGTCTTTTTAATCTTTATCCATGTCTTTGTGAAATTAAAAATAATAATCCCGAAGTAAAATTAAACTGCATTTGTTCCCCGACAATCTCCCGTTTTGCACATACTTTAGATATATTTGAGAATATTTATATAATCAACGATAAAAATTTTATTACACTTGTCTTATCTTCATCCGTAACCTTAGTTAAAGTTTTATTTAATAAAACAGCACTATTTGACCTAGAAATTCATTCTAAATTAAGCACTGTCTTTGTCACTTTAACAATGGCTAAAATTCGTGCAGGACTTGTTGATTCATATTCAATTTGGAGAAAACGACTTTATACCCATGCTCTTTATGTCAACCCTAGTACATCTCTTTATGAAGCTTATGACGGAATTGCCCGACTTTTTGGCTGTCAAACAATAAACATTAAATCAGCTCAAGATAAATTTAAAATCCTTATTTCAAAATCTTCAAACATTGATATTCCAACAAAAACTTATATCTCTGTTGGTGTCGGATGTTCTGATCTTGCTTTTGAAAGACGCTTACCCAATTCTCTTTGGAAAACAAATCTTGAAAGAATTAATCAATTTTTTGAAAATTATTGCTTTGTTTTTTTAGGTGGGAATGCTGATTATGATCTAGCAAACCAAATTTGCTCTTCTCTTTCTGGAATTGACACTCTTAATTACTGTGGAAAGTTGAGTTTTACTGAATCTCTCGGCATAGCCAATAATAGTCAAATTTTCATAGGAATCGATTCAGCACTTATGCACTTTTCTCGTTTTCTTCAAGTTCCAGTTATTGGATTTTGGGGGCCGACACACCCCTCTTCAATTTTAAGAAATCTCTTAACAACAGAGCTTCATCTCTACAATTCAATTAGCTGTTCTCCGTGTGTCCATGTTTTACCAAAACCGATCTGCAACGGAAACAACCTTTGTATGCATCATCTTATTCAAAACGAAAGTCTTTGTCATTTTCTTAACAACCTTAATAAAAAAGAATTTTATGAAATCTCAACTGTTGAAAAATTTATTCATTGTTTTTATCCTAATCAAAAACTTGTTTCTTTAAACTACAAGGTGATACTCAAATGAATCGACTGTATTTAATTTTAATCTTTGTGATTATTACATCTTTTGCAACTATTCTTTGCAGAACTTTTTTAATTCCCGCAACTGACACCAGTGCTCGCCACAACATCAGAGGAGATGGCTATTCTGACATTAATACAATTTCAGCCATTCATTACTTTGTTGACCATGGTTTTTGGAAAAGTAAACTCAGACCAGTCCATCATTACAACAACCCTGAACGTCCACAACAATTTTATACGCATTATCCTGCACTTCCAGATGTTGTGTCTGCCTTTATACCATGGTTATTTCAGTCAAAATCAGAAGTCCTTGCTCGTATTCCCATGATTATTCTTTCACTCTTTTTGTTGTTTTTAAATTACAAAGGGCTTTCTCTTTTTTGTTTTTCAAAGAAGGAGCGATTGACCAACTTAATTCTTTTAATTCCCACTTGTCATTTTGTTTTTTTTGCTGACTCCCTTCATAAACATCTTCACGAATACCTAATTCAATGGATTTCAATTCTGTTTCTCTTTAGGTTTTATAATACGGACAATAAAACAATAAAAAAACTCTTATACCTTTCAAGTCCTTTTATCGCTTTTTGGGCTACCCACTCTTCTTTTGAAGCAATTGTCATCTTTGTTTGTCTTGTCGCTGGATTTAGTTTTGTTTATAACAAAAATTGGTGGTTAAAGATTTTTGCCCCAATTAATGTCTTACTTGCATTCAGTGTTATTTTTGGCTTGTTTATTCACGTTTATCTAAATTCCCTAGTGCTCGGGGGGTGGGAAAATACATTCAATGATCTTTCTAAAGCCTTCTTTTTTCGAACCATTGGAGACTCTCGTCATAGCGTAGAGTATCCACAAATTTTCTTTTTAAATTTATATTATTTTATTCAACGACAAGAACGTTATTTTCTTATTCCTGGAATTATGCTTATTTATTTTTTTTGGTTGAAATATAAGAATCTAAAAAGCCTTGATGAAACAAAATCTAAATTACTGCTTGTAATTGCCTTTTCTGCTTTTGCTTGGGGATGGATTATGCCACAACATGCTGACATCCACCACTTCACTGCAAAACATTTTTTTGTTTGTGTTGGAATTATCTCTGCTTATGGTCTAAAATTGATTTCTGAAAAAACTAAGCTATCCTATCTTAATTTTAAAAATTCTAAAACTTTAAAAACGATATCAAAATTTTCATTTCTTGTTTTTATTTGGATTTATATTATTGGAATGGCACTAACTCAAAATATACTTCTCGTATTTTGGAAATACTCTTGGAGATATTTGTTTATTTAATTTCCTTATCTTCAGTCACCCAAATTACAGAATGACAACGATCTTTATAAACTTTTTTCCACTGACGCCCAAATTGATCCACAATCTCTTCTTTATCATGAAACATCAAGTAAAACTGTCGAACTTTATCTGAATTTTTAATATGAGTCACATGAATCTTTTTTTTAGTCAATTCTGGAAGATATCTTAAATAATATTTCGTGTTTAGAGCAACACCACTAATTTCTTTTGTAAGATGTTCTGGATACCACTCCCAACTGTATCGTATTAAATTATCTTTCTCAAATCTTAAATCATATGGAACATACGGATCTGAAATAAAGCGATATCCCTTTGACAAATAATCAGACATAAGCTTTTCAACTTTAATGGCTTCTGGCCTGCATTTCTTAAGTTTATTTACTGTGTCCCTCATTTGCACGGGAACTGCAGAAACTATAAATGGAAACACAAGAAGCAAACCATATGGAGCAAATGTTTTATTAAATTTTAACTTTATTTCATCAAGTCTACGAAACTTTGGTAAAGACAAAATATATAAATAAAAAATCACAAAACCAACAAAAAGAGATGAAATAAAGGAAAACGTATAATGGTCATAACCTGTAAACTGTTTTTTAACCAACAATAAAAACAAAGGAATCCCAATCAACCCAAGCAAATACAAAAACGTTTTGCCGCGCACTCCCAAGAGAGTTTCCTTTCGAATGGGCACAAATAACCCCATTACAATCAAAAACAATAATGGTTTCCACATTTGCTGAGAAAAAACATCCATCCAAAGTTTAAAAAACTCCCAATCAACTAATGAATGATTTTTTGATTCTCTAAGAAAAAACTCAAAAACACCAATAAAGCCCAAACTCTGGGGAAAACCAACAACAACATAGGTGCCAAACGAATACTTAAAAAACAACCATGCCCGTTGACGAGCTTTTTTAAAGCCCTC
>CAYMLA010000025.1:0-13147 GCA_964390785.1 uncultured Bdellovibrionales bacterium
AAGCAGATGCGCTACCAGACTGCGCTACTCCCCGATTATGCTATAAATAGTATTTTCAACAAATATAATCTGTCTAATAGGAAGGAAAAGTCAAATTTGAAAGAGTGACGAGACGTATAAAGCTTATTTTTTTATATTTCTTTTGAAGTTTTTTATTCAAAATACAGCTGAGATTATTTAATAGTTAGGAATTGTATTTTTGAAAATCAAAACTAATTGTTTTGTGTTTAAGTTGACAATCTGTTGCGTCATAGAGAACATATGTCGCAATTGAGAATTGATTGTAATTTGTAGAGATGTTTATTTTATCTTTTTTATGATCACCTTAAGGTGATTGGGTTAGAAGTTTTATGTATCGTAAAGTGTTTTTTTGTAGTTTGTGTTTTTTGTTTTTAGTTTTAGATTCTCAAGGGAGAACTAAAATTGAGTTAGATCAGGATATTTCTGAAAAATTGAACGATATTATAAAGTTGTCAGTAGAGCTTCATCAGGTTTTGGTTTCGTCTGATCGCCAAAAAATTGAATCATTAGTTAATGCGCTTAAAAAATCCACTGAATTAGCGCAGAGTATTAACCCCTCAGCTGAAGCACATCGGATAAGTTGTAAAAAAATTTTGGAACATTTTGCTAAGCAAATTGAAATGTATTTAAATTCAAATAAAAGTGATTTAAAGGCAGTGGCTCTAAAAGAGATGTTTCGTGTCTTGGTTGAGATTGTTAAAACTTATAAATTAGAAAAAGTTCAAATTTTTTATTCAAAAAAAGATAAGATTGTTTGGATTCAAAATTCTTGGGTTCCTAAACATCCATTTAATTCTAATATTTCGTCTAGCAGTATTGTTCGAGTTCAATAAAATTTGATTAGAGGAGAAGGGTTTTGTTGCCCCAATGGTTAATCGCAATTCCAAAATTTTTAATTGTTTCAGTAGCAATTGTGTTTTCCATTATATTCGTTATGATTTTACAACCACCTCATACCCATTGTGATAGTCAAACAGAAGCTTTACAAAAATCTCAAGAAAGATTTATTTTTAAAAAAAGTCCTTCTGGAAAATCAAAAATTTTATCTTTAATTGATGTGTGTAAGATGTCGAATTCTTCTGGGGGATGTTATGAATTTTTTTTGGCGATTAAAAATTTATTAAGAGATCTTGATAATGTTTCTTCTGATTGTCGGCAGCAGGTTGGTCAAATAGTTGAAATTAAAAATGTTTTATGGGGTAGTTTAAGTTTGATGGTGCAATTGGCTTGGGGAGAAAAGCCTCCTCAGTATCAAAGTGAGAGAATCGGGTGGTTTGATCATGCAGATGTGGCACTGTTTTGTGAATTAAAAAAAACAATACAGGTATTTTATGATAAAACGTCATGGCAGCAGCTGCGAGAAGCTATAATAACTCAACTTCCAGGAGCAAAGCAATTATCGAGAAAACAACAGTGGGAAAAGGCATTACTTTCAATTCGATGTTCACAGTATTATTAATGTTTTTCTAAATAATTTGATAATTTTTCAGCAGTTATTGAATATTAAAAAGACTAACTTTCATATTCAAAAGGAACAGGAGAAATTGGCGCTGGTCTTTCAAAATAATCATAATTATCTGTGCCAATTGGAAGAAGAGCCATTTGACGAGATTTTTTAATTGCTTTAGCTACTCGTTTTTGTTGGGATAAGCTCAATTTAGAAATTCTAGCCGGGACAATTTTGCCGCACTCCATTATAAAACGATAAAGTGTAACAGGATCCTTATAATCAAATTGATAATCACCTGGAAACTCAGCTCTATATTTTGTACGTAGGTTCTTTTTTAACATAAAACATCCTTTTCAATTCAAATTTCTAGTTAAATACTACATATAATAATATCATTCAACTTTAATTTAGATAAAAAATCTGAATAATTTTTTTTAAGAGTTTCTATATACTTCAGTTTTCTGTTGCCAACAAGCAAATTATTGAATATAGGATTACTTTGATTTTATAATTGTTGAGGGAGTATTTTATGAGTCTATGTGAATTAACAGGAAAAGGACCGGTTGTTAAAAATTTGGTGAGTCATTCGAATATTAAGACAAAATCGAGGGCGTTACCAAATATTCAAAAAAAACGAATATTTAGCAAGTCTCTTAATCAGATGGTTTGTTTTAGATTGGCGACAAGCACATTGAGGACAATTGAACACAAAGGTGGTTTTGATAATTTTATTTTAACTCAACCCGATCAGTTTTTGTCACAAAGAGCTCGCGTGGTTAAGCGTCGTCTAAAATTAAAGTTAGAAAAGAAGCAGAAGAATTCTTAATTTTTTGAGTGATTTTGGTAAGGAGCAGATATTATGAAATTAAAAATCAAACGAGGTGATACCGTACAGGTGATTGCTGGAGCTGATAAGGGCAAAAAAGGGTCTGTTTTAGATATAAATCTTTCGGCTTTAAAAGTAAAAGTTCAAAGCGTTAATATGAAGACTCATTTTAGTAAAAAAGATGGGATTTTGAAAAAAGAAGGTTTTATAGATTATTCTAATGTAAAATTGATTGAAAAAGCGACTGATAAAAAAACAAAAAAGACCACCAAAACAAAAAAATCAACTGCTGAAAAAGTAAGTTGATTTTTATTTATCTAAACATTTATTTATTAAATCATTTTTTTCGAAGCTTGACGAAAAAGTTGGCTGTTTTGCAGCGGCCACTAAATAGAAATAGTATATGAAAACAGGTTGATAATGCCTGTTTTTTTATTGTTGTTTTTTGGAAAATTATAATGGATCGTCAAAACATATTAAAAATTGGTTTTTTTCAAATGACATCCATTGATGATGTCTCTATAAATCATGCAAAAATGATTGAAGCAATAAAAAAAATGCTTTCTCAGCATGAGCTTGATTTGGTGTGTTTTCCTGAAAGTTCTCTTTATTTTAGAATTAATGAAGGAGAAAAAATTTCTGGAATTTCAGAATCGAACTCATTGTGGGATGAATTCGCTCAAATTGCTGCTCAAAACAAAGTCTTTATTCATTTGGGAGCTATTCCCTTTAGAGATTTAGAGGGTTTATGGAATGCTTCTGTTTATTTTGATGACATGGGGAAAAAACATATTTCTTATAGAAAAATTCATTTGTTTGATGTTAATTTAGATGGGCAAGAGTCTATTCGAGAGTCTGATGTTTATCGAGCTGGTGTTGATCCGAGAGTTTTTAATTGTAAAGGATGGGTGATTGGACAAAGCATTTGCTATGATTTAAGATTTTCTGAACTCTATTTAAACTATGTTTTAAGAGAAAATGTTGACATTATTTTGATTCCTTCAGCTTTTACAGTGCAAACAGGAAAGGCTCATTGGAAAACTTTAGTTCGGGCTCGAGCGATTGAAAGTCAGGCTTTTATTGTTGCGTGTGCACAGGGAGGAGTTCATAATGGAGTGAGTGGAGGCAAGCGTTTGACTTATGGCCACTCTATGGTTATTGATCCTTGGGGACGAATTTTGAAAGAGATTGATGCGTTTGAAGATCTTATTGGTGAAGTGCTTATTTTGGATTACTCTTTGATTAATACAGTAAGAAAGCAAATTCCAATGAGTCATCATCGAAAATTAGCTGTTTCATTCAAGTAATATGGTGACGGCTGTTAAATAGTGGCTGGTGCAAAACAGCCAACTTCTTCGTTGGCTTCGCTCAAATCTTACTGCGACGTACTTGATGTACGACTCGGCTGTTTTGCAGCAGCCACTAAGCACGTTTTAAAAAGGAATTTTTATGAGTATAAAGGTTTATTTAGTTCTTTTAATGATTATTTGTTTTTCAATTTTTGCCTATAGTAAAAAGAGTGATCAAGGTTTTGGAAATGATTATCAAAAGATTAAAAAAAATTATGCTGGTGGAATAGATGAAGATGATCTGGAAGTGCAAGAGAGTTTAGTTGTTCCTGAAAAAAGTGTTAATCTTCATTCCATTCAACAGTCTTTAATTAAAGATCATAAGGGTGAAAGTAATGAGTGAATCTATAAAGCAAAACGACATTTTTAAAGACGATAAAAAAGAAGATATTGAACGTGAAGTGATGGATGTTGATATTCTTATTGTTGGAGGTGGAAGTGCTGGATTGAGTTGTGCTTATCATTTGCAGTCGCTTATTGAAGAGCATAACAAACATGTTCAAGATTCAGAAAAAATTGATGAACCAATGATTGTTGTTTTAGAAAAAGGTTCAGAGATTGGTGCTCATAGTTTGTCTGGTGCTGTTTTAGATTTAAAATCTCTTGAGGAAATGGAACCTGAATATAAAAAGAAAAATTGTCCTATTGCCACGACCGTCAATAAGGATGAAGCTTGGTTTTTTACTTCGTCAAAAAAAATGAAACTTCCTCTAACTCCCCCTCAGTTTGTTAATAAAGGTAAAGCGATAATTTCTTTATCAGAGTTTAATCGTTGGTTGGGTAATCAAGTAGAAGAAAAAGGAGTTAATATTTTTCCGGGATTTTCAGCAGCAATTCCTATTTATGAGGATGGGCGTCTTGTTGGAGTTCAAACTGGTGATCGTGGCAGAGATAAGCAGGGAAAGCAAAAGTCTAATTTTGAACCAGGAATGATTTTAAAGGCAAAGTTAGTTGTTTTTTCTGAGGGAACTCGAGGTTCACTTTTTCAACAAGTTGCGGAAAAATTTAATCTTTGGCATGGTAAAAATCATGAAGTTTTCGAAGAAGGCGTAAAGGAAGTTATTCAATTACCAAAAGGACGAATTGAACCAGGAATGGTTGTTCATATTATGGGGTATCCATTTTCAAAAACGACAGGAGGGGCTTTTCTTTATTCATTGCCTAATGATCAGATTACTCTTGGAGTAGTGGGATATTTAGACACTCGAGATCCTTTATTTGATCCGCATCGTGATCTTCAGCGCTTAAAAAAACATCCTCATTTAAAAGAATTACTCGATGGTGGTGAAGTTTTGGCTTATGGTGGAAAAACTTTGCCAGCGGGAGGGTGGTATTCAATGCCAAAACTTTATGGTGATCATTTTATTGTTTGTGGAGATTCGGCTGGCATGGTTGATGCGCAAAAATTAAAAGGTATACATTTAGCAATCAAATCTGGGGTATTGGCTGCTGAAGTGGCATTAGATGTTCTTGTTAAGAAGGATGGAAGTTCAAAGGTAACCAGAGAGTATGAAAATAAAGTGTTTCAAAGTTTTATTAAAACAGAACTTTATAAAGTAAGAAATTTTCATCAAGCCTTAAGTAAAGGATTTTTTCTTGGCTTACCTCTTATTGCTTTACAACAAATTTCAGGAGGACGCGGTGTTGTTGATCCTATGTTCGTAGAAAAAGATCATCAAACCACTGAAGATGTACTTGAGGCCTGGGGTCCAAAGCCATTTGAAGAAATAGAAAATCAATTACCAAAGTCAGATGGAAAGTTGTTTTTTGATAAATTAGGAAGCGTTTTTTTGACTGGCACTCAGCACGATGAAGATTCTCCAAATCACTTGTATGTGAAAGACACTCAAATTTGTCAACAAGAGTGTGAGCCACGCTATCAATCTCCTTGTACTCATTTTTGTCCGGCACAAGTTTATGAAATGGTTGAGTCAAAAGAATGTCAAGGTCGATATGATTTAAAAATTAATTTTACAAATTGTATTCATTGTAAAACGTGTGACATTAAGTGTCCATTTGATAATATTTCATGGAGAGTTCCTGAAGGGGGAGGCGGTCCTAATTATCAGATTCTTTGATATAATAATTTTTGCAGTTATGGTGGGTTATGGCTCGTTTTTGTGCATTAACTTCTTTAGGTTTAGTTGAAGTTTTAAAAAATGAAATTAAGGACATGGGAGTTCGTGTCTTAGGTATAAATTTAGGCTCTGTTTATTTTGAGGGAACATGGAGAGATTGTTATAGAGTTAACATTCAGTCTCGTGTTGCCACAAGAGTTACTTTGCCTGTCCTTGATTTTCCAGCGTATCAGCCGGACGATATATATTTTCATCTTAAAAAGTTTGACTTTACTAAGTATATTAGCCCAGAGCAGACATTGGCAGTAAACGCATCAGTTAAAGATTGTAAACTTCATGATCAACGTATTGTTGCTTTAAAGGCAAAAGATGCTATTGTTGATCAATTTAGAGATAAATTTGAAAAACGTCCTGATGTGAGCAAAACTGACCCAACCTTAAGAGTTTTAATTCGAGGCGTTCGAAACCAATTTGAAGTGTCCATTGATACGAGTGGAAAAAGTCTTTTTAAGAGAGGTTATCGAATTGAGGCTGGATTAGCGCCATTAAAGGAACATATGGCTGCTGGTTTACTGATGTTGTCTGGTTGGAATAAAGATAAACCTGTTATTGATTTAATGTGTGGTTCTGGAACATTTTTAATTGAAGCTGCTTTAATGGCTTTAGATATGGCACCAGGATCACTTGATCCGCAATTTTCTTTTAGTCATTTTAAAATGTTTAATTCAGAAATTTTTAATGAAGAGTTGCAATTAGCATTAGAAAAAGAAAAGGAAGAAATTGATTTTAAATTTTATGGTTATGATTTTTCAAAGACGATATTGCAATCAGCTCAAAAGAATGCTCGTCGAGCAGGGGTTGAAAAGTTAATTTGTCTTAACAAATCTTCAATAGAAAATGTTGAGCCTCCTTGTGAAAAAGGAATTCTAGTTATCAATCCTCCTTATGGAGCGCGTTTAGGAGAAGAAGATTTATTACGTGATGTGTATCGTAATATTTCTTATGTTTTAAAAAGGCAATTTCAGGGTTGGGATTGTTGGATATTGGCAGGAAACAAGTTGTTGTTGCAAGATTTAAAGTTAAAAGCGACGAGGAAGTTTTTTGTTATGAATGGCAATATTGAGTGTCGGTGGTTATGTTATAAAATTCATTAAGTTGAAATGAAGTTTTTTATTTTTGCTACAACGTCAAATGCACAAATTATAAGCGGTATTATAAATGCTTATTGACTCTAAGGTTAATTAATATAATTTAATTGTTTAAATATTTTTTAAAAAAGGAGAAACTTATGGAAATTGGTTTACTGGCACCATCATTAGGATTGATAGGGCTTATTATTGCGCTAATAATTTATGTTTATTTAACAAAGCTTTCGGCTGGAACAGAC
Organism: uncultured Bdellovibrionales bacterium; assembly: GCA_964390785.1. Taxonomy (GTDB): domain Bacteria; phylum Bdellovibrionota; class Bdellovibrionia; order Bdellovibrionales; family CAYMLA01; genus CAYMLA01. The sequence continues at coordinate 7,112 of CAYMLA010000025.1, forward strand.
AAAATGAAAGAAATTGGCGAACAAATCCACTTGGGTGCCATGACTTTTTTAAAAGCAGAGTATCAGATTTTAAGTGTTTTTGTTTTAATTGTCGCTGTTTTATTGTTTTGGCAATTCAATTGGGAAACAAGCCTTTCTTTTCTTTGTGGTGCAGCTTGTTCTTCCTTAGCTGGTTTTATTGGAATGAAAGCGGCAACAAAAAGTAATGTTCGAACGGCAGCAGCGGCAAAAGACAAAGGAATGGGAGCAGCTCTTTTGGTGGCATTCAATGGCGGAGCTGTCATGGGTTTGTCGGTTGCTAGTTTGGGTTTGATAGGCTTAGGAATTTTATACTATTTTTTTGGTAAAGATATTCAAACCGTTTCTGTAATAACTGGTTTTTCAATGGGGGCTTCTTCAATTGCTTTGTTTGCTCGTGTTGGTGGTGGAATTTATACAAAGGCTGCTGATGTGGGTGCTGACTTAGTTGGTAAAATAGAAGCCGGCATTCCTGAGGATGATCCACGCAATCCTGGAGTAATTGCTGATAATGTGGGTGATAATGTGGGTGATGTTGCTGGAATGGGAGCTGATATTTTTGAAAGTTATGTTGGTGCAATGGTGGCTTCAATAACCATTGCTGCAACATTGCAAGCAACAGAGTTATTTAACATTTTTGGATACGGTGTAAGTAATCAAATGTTAATGGCTTTACCGTTAGGATTGGCTGTTCTCGGTTTACTTTCATCATTTGTTGGTGTTTTTGGAATGAATATTTTTAATAAATTACCACCAGCGACAGCTTTGGCTGTTTCAGAAGCGACAGCGGCCGTTTTATTTCTTGGCTCCACAGCTTTTTGTCTTAAATTTTTTGGTTATGGATTTAATGTCTTTTGGGCTATTTTAAGTGGAACCATTTGTGGGATTTTGATTGGTAAAACAACTGAATTTTACACAGCATCAAAACCTGTTTATAAAATTGCTGAGGCTTCAAAAACAGGTCCTGCAACAAATATTATTACTGGATTTGCTGTGGGATTAGAATCATGTGCACTTCCCATTTTTCTTATTGTGATTGCTATTTTTGCTTCAAATTATTTTGCTGGTCTTTATGGAATTGCTATGGCAGCAGTTGGTATGCTAGCGACCGTTGGTGTAACAATGACAATTGATGCTTACGGACCAGTTGCTGATAATGCTGGTGGAATTTCAGAAATGGCTGAATTAGGCCCAGATGTGCGTAAAATTACTGATAGCTTGGATTCAATTGGTAATACAACGGCAGCTATGGGAAAAGGTTTTGCTATCGGTTCTGCAGCTTTAACTGCATTGGCGTTATTTGTTGCTTATAAACAAGCAATTATGGTTAAAACCGGTGGTGATGTCATGATGGATATTACAAATCCAATGGTTGTTATGGGAATGTTTTTAGGTGGAATGATTGTTCTTGTTGCCGCATCAATGACAATGACTTCTGTAGGAAAAGCTGCAGGAGAAATGGTGAATGAAATTCGACGACAATTTAAAGAAATTCCTGGACTTTTAGAAGGAACAGGAAAACCAGACACAGAACGTTGTGTGGCTATTTCAACGAAAGCAGCTTTAAAGGAAATGATTCTTCCTGGTTTAACAGCAATTATTTCACCTGTTGTTGTTGGGTTTTTATTAGGCCCTGAAGCTTTAGGAGGAATGTTGGCAGGAAGCCTTCTTCTTGGAGTCGCTTTAGCCTTACTTATGGCGAATGCAGGAGGAGCTTGGGATAACGCTAAAAAGTATATTGAAAAAGGTGAGCTTAAAGGCGAAAAAAAGGGCGGCTCTGCTCATGCAGCAGCAGTTATTGGTGACACTGTTGGTGATCCTTTTAAAGATACAACAGGTCCTTCCATGAATATTTTGATTAAGTTAATGTCAATTGTTGCGTTAATTATTGCGCCATTAATTGTTTAGTTTTTATTGCATAGTGGCTGTTTTGCAGCTTGCCTAAGTGGCTGCTGCAAAATAGTCAAATTTGAGAGGCGTGCGAGTTCAAACCGAACGAGTTCCGTGTCCGGGCATCAAGTCCGTCGCAGTGAGATTTACATACGTTCAGGCATGGGTATCCCCATCAACTCAAAACCTTTTTTGAGAACTTCTCCAATTGCTTTTGTTAGTTTTAAGCGAGCATTTCGGATGGTTTCGTTTTCTTCTTTTCCAATTGGGCATTCGTGATAGAAATGGTTGAATTTTTTTGAAAGATCATAAAGGTAATTGCAAAGTTGCGATGGCTTATAATTCATTGTTGATTTTAAAACCACTCGATTGAAATTTAACAAAAAAGACAATAAATCTCGTTCGGCTTCATGATTAAGTGAATCGAGTTGAATTTCATTTGAAGAATCTGAAAATTTTCTCAAAATAGATTGAATTCGAGCGTAAGAATATTGAATGAACGGTCCCGATTCTCCATCAAGTTTAAGCCATTCATCTCTATTGAAAACAATTTTTTTATTTGGATCTATTTTTAACATTCCATATTTAATGGCTCCTTGAGCTATTTTTTGAGCGGTTTCTTGAATTTCCTGAGAAGTCCAATCATTTTCGTAACGAGACAAATAGCGATCAATGATGGTTTGTTCCATATTGTTAATGAGTTGAGTGAGAGGTGCAAAATTTCCTTTTCGAGAGCTAATAGGTCCATCTGGCAGCTCAACATAATTATAGGAAAGATGATGACAGTTTTGAGCATTTTTAAATCCAAGTTTCTCTAAAACTTTAAACACTTGTTGAAAATGTAATGTTTGTCTGATGTCGACAACGTAGAGGCTGTTTTCAATTTGATAGTCTGTAAATTTTTGTGATGCTAAGGCAATGTCTTTTGTGGCATATAAGCCTGTTCCATCAGATTTAAGAAGCAAACAAAAACCAAGCTTCTCTTCAGTTAAATCCATTCCTATGGCTCCATCTGATTTGACAAGCTTTCCTTGTTTGAAAAGTTCTTTAATGTAATTCACAGACGGAGAATCCATTTCTGATTCCCAATACCAAGCATCAAAATGAATATTCGCCCAGCGATAGACATTATTCATGAGATCAATAGACCACTGCCTTGTCTCTTTCCAAAGTTGATAAACATCAGATGTTTGGTCTTCTAATTTTTTTACAATTTGAGAAATTTGAGATTTATTAATTTCTTCTTGTGCCGTGCCTTCTTCGTTTGAATACTTTAGTGTCGCTTTGGAATATATTTTTCCTAGCCATTCTCCTCTATTTGTTTCAGGAATAGAGTCTTTATTGTAAAAATAAAGATACCATAAGCATTTTGCAACATGAGTTCCAAGATCACCGGGATAGGTTGCAGTAATGACTTCATACCCAATATATTTTTGCAACTTTTCTAGAGCATTACCTAAACAAATATTTCTCATGTGTCCCACATGAAGTTCTTTATGTGTATTGGGCTGAGAATATTCAATCATTGATTTTACTGGTCGATTTAAAAAGGGTTGATCAAAGTAAGAACCGTTTAATATTGGTTCTATGAGTTCACTTGCATAACCTTGTAAAGAAATTTTAAGATTTAGATATGGACCTGCCATTTTTACAGATTCAATAATATCATCTTGAATTAAATTTTCTTCTAGCATTTGAGCAATTTGATTGGGTGCTCTATTAAGTTCTTTAGAAAAACGAAAACAACCAAATGCAAGATCTCCTAGCTTAGAATGAGGAGGTTCTACTAAGGATTCATAGATATTTTTTTTTGTGGTGTTTTCATTGAGATTAGGTTGAATTTTTAAGAGGCATTCAAAGAGAGTGTTGGTTACATGAATTTGAATATTATCAAAAAAAATGGTTTCCATTAAAGGCCTTTCGTAGATTAATTTGATTAAGGTTTTAAGTTGATTGAATTTTGTTTATTATTTCCAGAATAGATTTTCTCATTTTAGGTAAGTGCACTAAAGTGGCTGTTGTTTTTAGAAATTTTTTTAAGGGTTGAAGAGGATATCCCCCATACGCTCCGGGTTGTTTAATGCTCTTGGATACAACTGCAAGCCCTGCAAGTTGAACATTAGAACAGACTTTAATGTGATCTGTAATTGTGACTTTTCCACCAATAATAATGTTGTCTTCTAGCTGAGTTGATCCTGCAACAAAAAAACCAGCCGTAATTAAGCAGTTTTTTCCAATTTTACAATTATGAGCAATGTGGCAGAGATTATCAATTTTTGTGTGTTCACCAACTCGAGTTTCATCAAAAGCAGCACGGTCAATGGCACAATTAGCTCCAATTTCTACAAAATCTTCAATAACAACTCGTCCGATTTGAGGAATTTTTAATGGCTTTTTATCTAAATCACTTGTGTAACTGAATCCGTCACTCCCTATTGTTGTGTTTGAATGAATTATGCAATGATTTCCAATCTGACAATTGGAGTGAATAACAACATGTCCCATTAATTTTGTGTGTTGTCCAATTTGAGAATGCTCAAACAAAGAACAGTTTGGTCCAATGGTTGTGTTATGATCAATCTTAGCGTGTGCTCCTATGTAAGATCCCGGATAGATAATAACATTGTCACCGATTTGAGCAGAGGGATGAAGAAAATACTGATTTGCTGAAAAAGGAGTATTCAAATGAGTTGTTGTATGAGGAAGAATAAAATCTCTTAAAAAGTAAGCGAGTAAGACATCAAGTTGTTTTGTGAAAAAAAACAATTTATCAGTATATTCATTTTCAGATATGGAAGATTTGAAATTTTCATTTGTAACAACAACGGAGTGTTTTGAATTCATTGCACACTTAAGCAAAGTCAAGGTACTTGAAAACATAATATGTTCAGATTGAGCTTGATGAGCAGAACAAACACCGTTAACGTAAGAAATATCTAACCCTTTTGATTCTGATAATAATTGAGAGTATTTGAGTTTAAAATCTGAAATTTTTATTTTCATATTGTTCATTAGTTTAATGGGGAGAGTGCATGTGTTCAATGAGTTTGGGTTATGCTTTGAGTTATATATTATTCAAATTTGTTGATCGATAAGATTGTTTGAAATTTCAGTGTTTTTAGTGGTTTAAGAAAACTTAAATGATTATTGAGGCTTATTAGGTAACTATGTAATTGACAATTATGATCAAGATCAATTTAAAATCATTTTGATTTTTAATGTGCTTTCAATTATTTAGTGATTGTTGGGAATTAAAGAAAGTGGCTAGAAACAGCCGTTGTTTTAGTGGCTGTTTTGCAACATGCCTAGTGGCTGTTTTGCAGTAGCCACTATTTGGATTTGATTCGTTTTTTAAGGATGTGATGAATGGCAAAAAAAAAGGTTCTTTCTAAAAAAAAGGTTGTAGCCAAAAAAAAGGTTCTTTCTAAAAAAAAGGGTGTAAATTCTAAAAAGGTTGCGCCTAAAAAGGCAGTGCCTAAAAAGGCAGTGCCTAAAAAGAAAGCTTCTAAAAAAGTTTCCAAAAAAGAGATTAAAAAGGGAACAAAAAAAGCAGTTACTGGTAAAGAGGATTCAAAATCAGCTAAGAAAAAAACTGCATCAGTTAAAGCCAGTTCTTTAGAAGAAAAAACAAAAAAGAAAGTGGCATTAAAATCGACTCAATCAATAAAATCGCCATCTTCTAAAAAACAGAAAGAATCTAATTTTAAAGATAAATTAAAAAAAGTCGTTTCTAAAAAAAAATCAATTGATTTGCCTTCTAAGACAAATAAAAAACAAACTATTGAAAAGAAACAAGAACTCAAAAAAGATAAGATAACAAAAACAAAAGCTAAAAATGAAATTGTAAAAAAGAGTAAAAAATTATCTGATGATGTTATAAATATTGACGGAGACGCAAATATTGATAACTACAAGGGGCTCCCTATTGATGCTGAAGCTTATCAACAATTGGATGAACTTGGAAAAAAATGGGCTAAACTCTACAAAAAATCTCGAGATATTGAGCCAGAGCTTTATGATATGAAGAAAAGGTTTGATGAAAAAGTGCCCATTGAGCATAAAGTATTAGGATGGGGGTATATTTTATCAAATAAAAATGATCGCCTTGAGGTTTTATTTAAGGATGGG
>CAYMLA010000026.1:0-266 GCA_964390785.1 uncultured Bdellovibrionales bacterium
TGAAGCTATTTCGTAACAGGCACTATATAATCCTTCTCATGAATTTGAACAAAAAATAAAGTAACGTCATCATTATACGGAGTTTCTTTTCTGAAATCATCGGCTTCATGAACAAGTCCATTGACTAATTCATTGAGTGAAGTATTTTCGTTGATCATTCTAGAAAGATTTCTCAGAATAAAACTTTCTCCAAGTTGCTTTCCTTCAGAGTTTTCAACTTCAAAAATCCCATCCGTATAAAAAAAGATGATGTCTTCGGGTTCCAG
>CAYMLA010000026.1:276-5997 GCA_964390785.1 uncultured Bdellovibrionales bacterium
GTAACCGGCCAGTTCCGCGTCGGGATAGTCAGCGGCGGCGGGGGCCAGCGCTTCGATCAATCCTTCATTTTGAGCTTTTGTCCTTCATTTTTTCTGATGAGGTAGGGAGTGTTGTGACTTGCATTAGCGTAAGTCATAATATTTGTATTTAAATCAATTTCACAAAGGAAAAACGTCATATTGATTTGGCCGTTTGAAACATCAAAAATTGTTTTGTTTAAAATTTGAAGACCAAGTTTTGGATTTATAGTTTGATTTTCTAAAATAGATGAAACTGAGCGTGCCGCAGATGTGATGAGGGCTGCTGGAGTTCCATGACCAGTAGCATCTCCAATCCAAAAATAGACTTTATTTTGGTTTTTATGATAAAACCACCAATCACCTCCGACTTCGCTTGCAGGTTGGTAGAAGCCACTAATTTCAAGGTGTTCGATAAAATTTTGGTCTTTAGGAAATAGAGTTGATTGAATGGTGTTAGCAGTTAGCAATTCTTGTTCCATGCGTGTTTTTTCAATGTTTTCTACAATCAATCTGGAAATTTCTCTAGACATTGTATTAAAACTTTTACCTAATTCTCCAATTTCGTCATTGGAATTAAGATTAATTGAAATTTTAAAATCTCCAGCAGCGACTTTTTGAGTTGCAGTATTGAGTGTGTTTAATGGAGTCGTTAACATTCGAGATAATAAAATGCTAAAAATAAATAACACAAAAAGGAGAATGATAAATAAATAAATAAATCGTTCGACAAGAATTTTCATTCCTTTAACGGCTTCATCATAATTAATCAAGTTAATTATAATTAAATCTGCTATTCCAAGAGATACAAATGAAGCAATAACAGTGTGGTCATTATAAGAAATTTCTTGTGTGCTTTGGGTCATTTTTAATTGAACAAAATCTGTAAATGCTTTCATTTGAATGATGTTTTGAATTAAATCTTCAAAAGATTTGTTTGTGTTTTTTATGTTAATTATATTTTGTCCAGATTGATTGATGATATAGTTTTCAGAATCTGAAGACTTTTTAAAGTGATTCACAAAATCTCGTTCTCTAAAAAGACAATAAATAATTACTGATTTTTTTTCATTTAAATTTCCAAATCGAATTCCAAGTGGAAGATATTTTTCTTCAATTAAGGGGCCAATCCAAAAATTTTTTTCAAAGAGTTGTTGTGTGGCAGAGTGAATTTTAATCAAATTTTTAAATTCAATAAAAAGAGTATTATCTTTTGCAAGATGGGTTTTGCTAATATAAGAATTTTCTCCGTTATTTTCTAATAATTCGATTGAAATAAGTTCATTTTCATTGTTAAAAAAGTTTTCTGCAAAATAAGTGAATTCATGGGCTGAAAAGCTATAGCCTTGGACCATTGGTTTCACAAGATTTACAGCAGATAGTATGTCGGAACGAATTTGTGCCGTTAAAGATTTTGAAATCCCTTGGGAAGAAGAGTAGATATAAGCTAATTTGTCAGCAATAAATACACCTTTAACTTGAAATAGAAAAATTCCTAAACTAATCGCTGAAGATGCAATTAAAAAAATTAGAATTTTATATCTTAGTGGAAACCAAAAATTAAGTTTTCTTTTTATTTTCATATGGAGTTTCCTACTCTGACCATTTAGTGGCTATTGCTAAATAGTGGCTGCCCCAAAACAGTTATTTTTATTATTTTATTTGTACTAATGTAAGATTACATTATTATTCAATGATAAGACATTTTGAATTGTTTTAAATACCTACTTTTGTCTAGGGCAACTTGTTTTAGTGAAAAATTAATTTTATACTTTCAGATTCAAAGTATTAATTATTTAGTGGTTATTGAAAAATAGCCACTAGATAATGAGTGAAATTTATATTGATCATTATTATCTTGTCTAAAAACTGTTATCAGTAATTAGAAAGCATAAATGAGATTTCTATGAAATTGATTAAAAAAGCTGAAAGCAGTAGACAAAATGGAGTGGAGCCTTCGTTATGAAGTTGTCAGAAAACTCTACGAATTCACATTCGAGTGTGAGTTATTTTTTTGTTCAGTCAATGAGTGTTAAGCTCGTTAATCTTAAAGATAAGTTGTCAAAAACTTTTGGTGTTTCAATTCAAATTTTTAAATCTTTTGATTTGGCTTATGAAGAATCTTTAAAGCAAAAAAAGACTTATTTGTTTTTTGAATTGCCTACTTCTGAGTGGATAAGGCAATTTTTTCTTGAGTTGCGTTCAAAATATAGTCTTTTTGTTTCATCTGATCAGTTAAAGTTAATTTTATTTTGTAAACTTGACGAAATTGGAGTTAGAGAAGGGTATTCTGAATTTGAATTTCTTTCTATTCTTGAAAAAAATATTTCTGTCTTTGATCAAATTGATTTTTTAAAAAATTCTATCCCTGAATTAATTAATTTTAAAAAAAGCAATAATAAAAAAGGTCAAGGAGTATTTCTGTTTAAAGGAGGAGATTCTAAAGAGGTTATTGATTTAAACAAGAAAAGTCAAAATCAGAAGATATCAACAACAGAGCAAGTGAATGTAATTGAAAACAAAGAAAAATTTGCATTTTTTGACCAAGAAAAGGCCAAAGAAAAGGGAGCTAATTTTATTGTCCCAATAAGCGATAATGCGGAACGTGAATTTACTATTCAAGAGTGTTTTGAACCTGATCAAAAGCATAATATTTTTCCAATTTCTTTAAAATGGAAGTTAAGACTTAAAGTGCTTTTTTTTGATATTCAATCAAAGCAATTTGTATATTCAATAAGTAATAAAAGTCAATTTGAGAAAATTTCTTCGGAGTCAAAAAACTTAAGAAATTCTTTTTTTTGTAGTGTGTCTCTACCAAGAGCAAGGATTTTATTTTTATTGTCTTTAAACAAAATTGAAAATGAAAAAGTTCAGTTTAATTTTAATATAGAAAATATAAATAAAGTTCAAAGACGAAAGCATTTTCGATTTAAAGTTTATGAATTAAAAAATATTTTTTTAATGCAAAATAATATGAAATTTAAAGTTTTTGATATTAGCATGGGTGGGTTGAGTGTTGTTGTTGATGCAGAAAATGAAATTTTTTTTAATAACAAAAATAGTTTTAAAAATATGATTTTAGATATTGAAGGAAAAAAAATTAACATTCCAAATTTGTTTATGAGACATCAATCTAATATGGAAGAATGTCATGACAAAAGGGTGTTGGGTTTAGAAATTGATGGTCTTTCGAGTGAGGACGTTTATTTCATTCAATACTATATTTTTAAAAATAATGTTGATTATTTAAAAAAAACTCAAATCTTTGATTGAAAATTGAACATTTGTAGTTTTTTTATATTTTTTGGTCAGTCAATTTTTTTCATTCTTTGTAGGTAATAACTCTGTTTCGTCCTTGAGTTTTCGCTTCATATAGCGCAGTAGTTGATCTTAAATTATTGGTGTATAACCATTGTTTTTCAAATCATTTTGAATGATAAAAACAGCCCTAAGAATAGTATCAAAAATTTCATATTGATTTTCTGAAAAACTTTTCATTAAACAATTAATCGGTAGAGTTAATTTGATTATTAATTTGTTAAGCATGACTAGACTAATGGAATAAGTAGTGGCTGTTTTTCAGCAGCCACTATTTAATTTTATTTTGGACTGTACTAATAGTAATTATTCTCCGAATAGTAATTGGTGAACGACGAGGGGATTGTTTGCTATTTTTTTAAGCAACCAATTGAGTGTTGTATTAAAATTGATCAATTTACTATTGATATAAAAAACTAACTTTAAACAAAGGTGAAATTGGAGAGTTGTTTTGAAAAAATCAAGTGTTTATTTAAAAAGAGAAAAAAATGAAATCACTATTGAAGTTGAGGGTGCTTTAACTGAGAACACATCGTTTCCAAATATAGACATTGATGGAGTTAATAAAATTATTTTTAATCTTGATCGAGTTGTTCGTGTGAATTCATTAGGTATTAGTTTATGGTTGATGTTTTTTAGAAAATTATTAGATCAATTTCCTCAGATTGATCTTGAATTTGTTAAATGTCCAACTGTCGTTGTAGAACAATTTAACATTGTTAAAGAGTTTTTACCAACAAATTCTTGTGTGTCTTCATTTTATGTTCCTTATTTTTCTTCTGAGACCAATAAAACAAAGTTTGTTTTGTACGAAAATGGAAAAGATTACTTTTGGCAATCTGAAAAATCATATAAAGATTTAAAATTAAAAAGTGAATACCACGAAGAAAATGATATTTTTATGATTGATACTGTCAAAGAAAAATATTTTAATTTCTTAAAAAGCGGAAATATTTGATTTGAATCTATTAGTTGATTTTTCATTAAAATCTAAAATGCTTTTTGCTTTTTTGCTCGTTTCTTTGTTGCCATTATTTGTGTATTTTTTTGTAATAAAAAATTTGGTTCAAAAAGATCGAGTTCTTGATCTGCATAGAGAGTCAATCAAAGTGAGTAATGCACTTGAAAGGCAAATTCATTCTGAAATTAGAATTTTAGGTAATACTGCTTTGTCTGTAATTGGGAGTCATGGTGTTGCTCGTGTTAATCAAAAAAAATTATTAGATCAAATTGTTAAATATAATTCCCAGTTAATTGCAATGAGAATTGTAAAACGAGATCAAAAAAATTCCTATCGAACAATATTTAACTGGGTTGAAAATCACGAATTTGACGGAATTTTTGAAGGTGAGCAATTTCAAGATGGGTTCAGACAATTAAACTATAATAATCAGCTTTGGATTGGAAACCCCTATGGAAAAGGGGTTTTGCCTGTAGGATTAAAAATTGAAGACAAATCAAGTCAGTCTGTTTATTTTGTTTTTACATTGTCAGATCAAAGTGTGTTTTTGTCAAATTTTGGAATTTCAAAAGATAAATTTTCAAACTTTTTAATTAATTCGAATGGTGAAATTATTTTGCCTATTAATGTTGCATCTGGATATTGGGGGGATGTGTTTACCAAATTTATAATGGAAAATTTTGGTGACCAAATAAAATTTGAATCGTTGAATTTAGTGCCTGATCGTAGAGGCAGAAATCACATTGTTTCAGGAACTAAATTTAGGACAGGTGATTATTACATTACGTCAATTGTTCCGACTGACATTACAAATAAAAGTTTAAAAATAATACTTAACACATTCATTATAACTTTGATTGTTCTTTTTGTCTTTGTGTTTTTATCAAGTGTTTATTTTTCTAATAGTTTGACAATCAATTTAAATAAATTAGCAGAAGTTGTTCGTAAGTATTCACTTGGACAGTTTGATTTTAATGTCGATATCCATTCTAAAGATGAAATAGGATTATTGGCTATAAATTTTAGAGAAATGGGAGTTCGAATTGATCGTTTGATTGTTGAAAGAGAGGAAAAGGTGCGAATGCAACAAGAACTTCATTTAGCCAAATTGCTTCAAAGCACTTTGATGCCTCTTGAAAATTTTCTTTCTGATTCGGTTTCAATTAACGGGTTTTATCAATCGGCCTCTGAAGTTGGTGGAGATTGGTGGCATTATTATGAAGACAATGAAAAGGTTAGTTTTTGGATCGGGGATGTTACCGGTCATGGCGTTCCTGCTGCTTTATTAACTTCTGCAGTGTATTCTGTTGTTAAGTTAGTAGAGAGTAAAAATGTTTCACCTAAAATGGCAATGTCAGAAATGAATCGCGTCATATATCATGCTTTTGAGGGAGCAATGCAAATGACTTTTTTTGCCGGAGAGT
>CAYMLA010000026.1:6007-10571 GCA_964390785.1 uncultured Bdellovibrionales bacterium
TAAAAAAAGTTCACATCAGTTTGTTTATTGTAATGCAGGTCAGTGTTGCCCTTTTTTGGTCTCTGCAAAAGAAGAGAATTGGAATTTTAATAGTTTAAATGTTTTAAATGAAGTCAATTCGAAACGTTTAGGTGAAGATTTAAATGAATTGTTTCATGAAGCAAGTTTAACTGTTGAATCTGGTGATTTAATGATTTTTTATACTGATGGTTCCTATGAGTTAGAGAATGCAGAAGGTTTACAATGGGGTGAGGGAGCTTTGTTAAGAAGTTTTTTAAATGTGGCAAAAGAAAACAGAAGAAGTGATGTTGTGATTGAAAAAATTAAGCAAGATATGTTTACATACATCGGCAATCATTCTATTCAAGATGACATTACGTTATTTTGTGTTAATTTTTTTTAAAAATAAAGGATTGTCCTGATGGTGGTCCAATAACTTCATTTTCATTCATAACAATTTTTCCATTGATTAAAGTAAAGATAGGCCATCCAATTGATTTAAAACCGTCAAAGGGTGTCCATTTGCATTTACTTGCAATCCATGAATGATTGATTGTTTGAGTTTTTTTTAAATCAATGAGTGTAATGTCAGCGTCGTAGCCAATTTCTAGTCGACCTTTATTTTGAATTTTATAAATTTTGCATGGATTAATTGAAATTAGCTCAATAAGTTTGGTTAAGCTAAGTTTACTTTTTGACACTTGAGTTAACATAATTGGTAATAAGGTTTGAACTCCAGGCATTCCAGAAGGGCTATCGGGATAAATTTCATTTTTTTCTTCTAAGGTATGAGGGGCGTGATCGGATGCAATAATGTCAATTGTATTATCAGAAATGGCATTCCAGAGGGCGAGTTGATGTTCTTTCTCTCTTATCGGAGGGTTCATTTGTGCTAATGTTCCAAGTTGATTATAAGAAAGGGGATGTTCTAAGATTAAATGTTGAGGCAGGCATTCGGCGGTGATCCATTTTTTGTTATTACGAATTAAGTCTAATTCTTGTTTTGTTGAAATGTGGAGGATGTGTAATTTTCGCTTAAGCTTTTTTGCAAGATGTATTAAATTTAAAGTTGATAAATAAGCTGTATCGACATCTCTCCATACAGGATGGGTTAATACGTCATGAGTTTTTGTTATTAAAGGTTTTCGTTCGAGAAGTCTTTTTTCAGATTCAGAATGAATGGCAATAGGTCCCTTGGTTAATTGAAAAATTTTTTCTAAATGGGAGTTTTCTGTGACTAAAAGTTTGCCTGTAGAGCTTCCAGTAAAAATTTTTATTCCCGAAACGCCATTTAGGTTTTCTAATTTATTTAATAAGTCTAGATTTTGTGGACAAGCTCCAATGAAAAAACCAAAGTGGCAAAAGGCATTATTATTTGCTGAGTTGAGTTTTTCTTCGAGTGTGACTTCATCGGTTGTTGGAGGATTTGTATTAGGCATTTCAAGAATTCCTGTAATGCCTCCAAGAATTGCACCTTTAGTTCCGTGATAGATATCTTCTTTATCTAAAAAGCCAGGCTCTCTAAAGTGAACTTGTGTGTCAATTGGACCTGGAATAGCGATTAAGTGAGACGCATCGAGTGTTTTTTTTGCAGGGTGACGAATTTGAGAGGATAAATTAACAATTTTTCCATTATCAATACCAATATCTAGGCGTTCAATCAGAAGATTATTTTCTTTTTGTATAACGCATTGGGGTTGTTTAATGATTAGATCCAGTTGTTTTTGCAAAATAGCATAATCCTTTTTTTTATATGGAGTGGCAGTTTTTTTGCCGCTACTGCACTGTAATCTTATATTATAAATTGCTGTGGATGAATTTGTCATCTTCTTCTGCATTAAGAAAATGTTGAAAATGAAAATATTAAGTCCGTCGCAGTGAGATTTAAGAGAAGCCAACGATAAAGGGGGCTGTTTTGCTCCAGGCACTATCTAGTCAGAGGACTAGGCTTTGATTTAAATGACGGCAATTCTTGACCTTTTTTTGCAGACTTATCACAATTTTATAAGATGACAAGTTATCCGTTTCTTCATTTTTTGATTCAGCACAACGTGCTTATTATTCATGTTCTTATGGTGCTGATTGTTTTGGGCGCATTGATCTTGGTTCTTTTTTCATTATTTGGTTCATCATCAAATTTTGAAAGCAAAAATCAGTTAGACGACAATCAAATTGAAACTTTAAAACAATCGATTGAAAAGATGATGAAAGTGAATCGTCTTGAAGCTTCAGACTCGAATCTGGGTGAAGGGATTGTTCAAGAAGAAGTTGAAGTTTTTAAAAAGAAATTGTCAGATAAAGAGGAACAAATTCAATTGTTAAAAACACAACTTGAAAGTCAAAAACAAAATCTTCAAGTCAGTCAATCGCAAGAAAATGAAGTAAAAGTCAATGAATTACAAGCTAAAGTTAAAATACTAGAAGGAAAACTTGTTGAATATGAAGTTATTGAGGACGATATAGCTGATTTGTCCAAGCTTAAAGCTGAAAATCAAGAATTACGAAATAAGTTAAAAGAAATGGAAAATGCGATTGGGGTTGTTGATCATCCCGATCAATTTTCTGTAGATGAAGCAGAACTTTTGGATAAGGATAGAGATACAGATAGGGATAAAGAAGTTGATGGTGATAAAGATTTTCCGCCAGACGATGGAGGAGTAATTGATGAATTTGAAGCGACAGAATCTGAAGCGGAAACAACTTTAGATCCGATTGCTGAAAATAAAGAATCAGACAGTTCATCTTCTGATCAGAAAGATGATGTTGAGTATGTCAATGATGATGTGATGCTTGAGTTTGCAAGTGCAATTGGAGATCAAATCGTTCCGATTCAACAAGATAAAAGTGAAAATATTTCAGATGATGTTTTAGATAAAAATTTAACTGAAGATGAAAAAAATGAAAAAGATGAAGACAATGATCAAGTAGAAAGCGTTGATCAAAATGACGAGTTACTTAAAGAAATGGCCTCTCTTGCTACTGAAAAGTCTATAGAGAGCGTTGATTTGAGTAAAGATAAAGATGTTGGAATAGAAAGTGGTGAAGATACGAATCAGTCAGGTTTTGAATCTTCTGAACAAGAGGAAGAGAGTAATGTCCCATTAGAAAAATCTGGGTCTCTAGAGTCTCTTGAAAATAATCAAACTAAAAAAGATGATTTTGTCGATGATGCAATAGGAGACCAATATGATAAAGTTATGTCGTCATTGGCTACTCAAACTGAAGGCGATGTGTTATCAGAAAATGATTCAAATCAATCCTTAGATTTAGTTTCGCAAACTGAAAATGAAGTTGAAAAAGAAATAGAAACTGAACAAGACGATTTGGATTTGATGTCTTTATCGGCAGAAGAGGTGAGAAAAACAGAGGGTAGAGAAGGAACAAAGAAAAATTTTGCAGGCGAGATTGTTATAGATGGAATTACTGATGATATCATAGCTGAATTTGCGGCTTCAGATGAGGAATTAGAGGATGGAGAAAATAGCACAAAAGATTTTATCGAGGAAATGGCCAATGAATATGATAGGCGACATGGAATTGAAGTTCAATCCTCTGAAGAGTCGACAATTTTTGATGATGGTTTAAATTTAGACAAGATGATGGAAGAAATGGATGATCTTGAAAATATAAGTATGGATTCTACGAATGATGAAATAAATAGCCTAGAAGAACAAGTGGATACAGATAAGTTATTAAGTGAAGCGAAAAACATGAAAGGGTCATAGCCCTGGGGTTATTTCGTTTTGTTTGTGCAAGTGGGTTTAATTCGAAATTTTTTTAGCAATTTTTTAATCAATTGGGATGAGTTTAATGAGTAAGTATTTTTTGTGTGGTTTATGTTTGTTTTTTTATTCAACTAGTTTTGCTGTAAAAGTTTCAAAACAAGTTCAACCTGACAGGATTGCCTATAATAAAATTATTCAAGTTTTAAGTTTGCCATCTAAAAATAGAAATTCAGTTTTCAACAAACTATTGTCTTCTAAATCAAAAGATAAAAATATCTATAATCATGTAAGGGAAGCCGCTTTTGATGGCCAATTGGATTTGAACATTCGCTGGAGAGCGGTTATGGGCATGGCTCAATTAAGAGGAGCAGAAAGCTGGGATGATCTCGTGAAAGCGGCACATCATAAAGATTGGTTTTTAAGAAATGCGGCTCTTATTAGTATGCATCGAGTTTCGCCGACCTCTGTTAAACCGTGGGCTAAAGAAATGCTTAAAGATTCAGCTCTTGTTGTTCGGACAGCAGCAGTAGAGATGATTGATCAGTTGCGAGCAATTGATATGAAAAATGATTTATGGCAAGCAATTAATGATAAGCAAAATTTTCGCAAAGGTCAGAGTTTGTGGATTCGTCCAATAATTGCACGAACGTTGTATAATTTTACTCGGGTGAATGATTCAAAAGTGCAATGGTATAAATTACTTGACGACAATGACTTAGTGATTAAAAATATTGCTTCTTTAGCAATAAAAAGGATTGAAGGGCAATCCATCCATTAAATCGTTGTTTTGACTTGATTATAATTAGGCGTTCGTTGATGTGGAGTTCAGTTAAAATTTT
>CAYMLA010000026.1:10581-13124 GCA_964390785.1 uncultured Bdellovibrionales bacterium
CGGTTATTTTTGATCTTGATGATACGCTTATTGATACCCATAATTATCTTATCCCTTGGGCGTTAAAGCGAGTTGTTCATTCTATGATTCAAATGGGTTTTCAAGTTTCATTTGATGAATTATCCAAAGAACGTCTTGATTTTTTAAAAGGGGGATTTAAGGAAGATTTTTTTTCTTATTTTTTAAAGAAAAAAAGAGATTTAATTACTGACTTAAATCGTTTTTCAGATCTTGAAAATCAATTTCTTCAAATTCAAAAAATTTTTTTAGAAAATACGGATTCTTCTTTAGTTGTACCGCATGTTGGTTCTGTTGATTTGCTTAAAAGCTTGAGTCAAAAATATCATTTATATCTTGTTACAGCTGGAAATACAGAAGTTCAAATGAAAAAAGTGATTGCAGCTCAAATTAAAAAATTTTTTAAAAAAATATATATTGTTGGTGATCAAATGCAGTTTGAAGATAAAAAAGAAGCATTTGTTGATATTTTAAAGTTTGAACAATGTGAATCACAAAATGTGATTTGCATTGGGGATCGTTTGGATGTTGAAATTAGACAGGGAAATGAATTGGGTTTTTCGACCATTCATTTAGCTCAAGGAGATCATCGAATTTATTATCCCAAAAATCCTTTAGAATTAGCTGATTATGAATTTGATTCAATTGAGCAGTTAAACTATTTTTTATTAAATAAGTTATAGGGAGTTTTGTTGATTTAACAAAGAGACAGTAGTGTTTCAATGACATGAATTGGATTGATTGATCGGTTCGAATTCAGAATAGGGCGTTTGATCACTTGAATTCCATAAGATTCAAGTTCTTGGATTGATATCGAATAAGGATAATCTTCTATTGATTTGTCTAATAAAACAATGTTGATCAATTGATTGGGTTTAAATTTAATTTTTTCTCCAGCGTTAAGATTATCTGTTAAAATATTAATCATCTCAGAGAGATTCATGTTGATTTGTTCTGGGTCAGTTTTAGGATTAGGAATAAAAATTTTCGGGCAGTTTTTATAAGCAATAAGAGGACTAATTCCAGAAGGAATAAGGTTAACAACTAAACTTGAGTAAAAACTTCCGTAGGGATAACAAATTAAGTCCGCTTTTTTGATTGATTTTTTTGTTGTTTTATCAATTTCAATATGAACAGGTTCATAAGTTGTTTTTGATTTTGTAAGAAAAATATTTTTAACTTTCAAAGTTAAGGGCGAAGTTTCTTTTCCCGTAATTTGATGTTGTCCAATGATTTGAGTGTTGTCACTCAATGTGACACCCAAATGAAGAGGATTATTTGTTAAGGGCCTAACCGCTCCTTTGGCTTCGACTAATTTTGAAAAAAGATAAATGACGGAATCAATGTTGTTATTGTTGAATAAATATCCTCCGGTAATGACAAGATTTCCAATGCTCGCTCCATTGAGATCAAAGTCAGAGGGCATTTTGCGTCTGAAGTGATTAAGAAATTGGCAAATTATTTCTCTCATGGGGTCTGGAATTGATAAAATGAGAGTGTGGTTGCCTTCAATGAGTTTGTTTAATTCTTCAATCAGTTCATTTTGAGAAGTATTTGTTTTAGGTAGTCTATGGCTAAAAAGACGATAAATTTCGTGATTACCTTTTATGGATTGATCTGCTAAGGCCATAAGACGGTTGCGCAAATCACCAATGGAGATCATATTAAAAGCATCACGAATTGGCGCAGAACTTCCGCCAGAATCAAATGGAGTGATAACATGGGTTGAGTTGTGAGTGTATTTGATTAACTTTTGACTGAGTTCTCTTAATGACGAACCTCCACTAAAAAATAAAATATTTGGTCCTAACTCCGGACTTTTTAAGTGACGTGACAACAAAATATGATTTGGAATGATTTTGTCGATAAGAAGAGCAATTGAATTCAAGATTAACCTTCTTGTATAGTTTCTTGTTTTTTCTTTTGTGCCTTTTCTATTGCTTGTTCAATTTCAAGTTCACGTGCAATTCTATATAGAATTGATTTCTCCTCAAGGCCATCACTTTCAATTTTTTCAGTTGTTGAAAAGAAATCACGTTTAACTTCAGGAGTTTTAAGAGCAATCACTTGAACGGCATCTTGCCCCCTTAATTGTCCTTTAATAATTCGTAGACTAATTTTATAGCGGTAACCTCCAGAATATTTTTTTTCAATATGAGGGGAATGCCAACCATCAGGACCTTTGATAAATTGAGTTTCAATAACACCAAGATCCATATTGTTTATTTCGATGGAGTAATGAGCGATAACAATTTGAGCGGCTCTCCAAACTTTGTCGTAAGGGGCAGCAAAAATTTGTTTATTGATAATGACTTCTTTATCTTTTTTTACAGATTCAGGAGCAAAATGAGAACATCCGGACAGTAGAGTGAAAATGAAATAGAAAAAAAGAATTTGACGCACAACAATAAACTCCTTTTAATAAAAAAACTCTGTCGCAAAAAACTTTATGGAATTTCAGTTTGAGTAAAAAATTCATTTTTTTGATTATTATATATTTTTCTTTGTAAAGAGACAGTAAAAAA
>CAYMLA010000027.1:0-13117 GCA_964390785.1 uncultured Bdellovibrionales bacterium
ATTAGTTTTACTTATATCGAGGCGTGACGACGAACGGCTAGCAAGAGGCGCTAACTTCGCAACAGGCACTATATATAATGCTTGTTGCGAAATAGTCAAATTTGAGCGAAGCCATCAAAAAAAAAGCTAGTGTCAAAGACACTAGCTACAACCCCGTTTGACCACCCCAATGCAAATTAATAATTAATTAAAAATTTTATTTTTTATATTCATTTGTAATTATTTTTATAACGTCCATCATCGAAAATGAATTTTCACCTTGATAATAAAGTGCTTGATTGATAATTCGCACGATAAGAGATTGCTGATTAGAATAATCTGGATCTAGACCTAAAGTATAATTAACATGGTTAATTATATCTAAAATAAAAGTCTGTGTCGCATTAACATCCTTTTGATTAAGATGAATATATTGTTTATTTTGGTTCGATGATAACTCAACAAGATCTAAAGCTTTATTATTTGTAATTTTTGAAAATAAAATATAGATGATTTCATGAGATATCAGTCCTGAAAGTTGAAAGGGATTTTCAATTAATTCACTGTCAAAACATTGATTATAAATTTTTATATCAAAGTCGCTATTGGATGTTGCACATTTTAATAATGATGAGTCACTATTTTCAATTAAAGGTCGGGTATCAAGATTATTTCTACTTGGAGTTGAAGAATCAAATTCCCAAGGAGAAGATTTGTGCAAAATGGCTAAAAGAACTTTAGCAAGAGATTGAGACATTTTGTCTCCATGAAAAGACCATTGGTTGAGTTGATTGATAACATGGTTTTTAGCTTGATCTTGACGAGATTCAGATTCACTAACTAAGAGGTTTTGATTAAAAAAAGTAAAATCATTAATACTTAATTGATTATTTTGATTTAAAAGAAAAAATAACTCAAAAAAATCATAGAGCCAAATTTGATCAGCATTTGATTGATCACAAGGCTCCAATTGATTTAATTCATTGTTTTGACAAAGATAAATTCCATCTCCTCCATTTCCTCGTCCATCACCAATATCCCATTCAACAAGACTTTGTCCCTGAACAGAAAATAAAAAAAGATTTAATAATAGAACTGATCTAATGCTACGAAAAGAAAAATAATATCTATTCAAGTGAGCCTCCCGTGATGTCTGTTAATGGAAAAAATTGAATGTTTATTTGGTAGACATGATCACCCTCTTCTGATTCAATAAATCGAGAAAAATCTTTATTAAATTGTTGAATCATCAATTTGGCTTCCAATAGATTTTCTTTTTTGATTGGAAAAGTATTCGTTGAAAAGTCTCTTAGTTCAATAGGGATGATCTCAAGTTTTTCAAAAGCAAGACGGATGGCTTCTCGATGAGCTTTTTTAAGTGCTGAACTAATAACATCAGAAGAGGTATTAACGGATGAATAAACTCTTTCGAGTTTTCCATTATTTACAGACAATAACCCTGAATCCACCAAATTTTCAATGCATGTTTTTGTTCTTTCTATTGTAATTCCAAGTTGTTGTGCAATCCACTGGGGATCACTTTTAAATTTATTTAATCGACAAAGAGATAAAATGGCATAATGTTCCCATTCAGAGATGACTTTAAAATGAGCTTCTTCTTTTAATTGATAAGGACTCGTTTGACTAAACTGAGAAGCGTCTTTCTTATTTTGAAGAGAACGATTTTTAATGCTATTTATAAAGCGAAGTTTTTCACTTGGCGACAGTTGAAGCCTTTGAGCAACCCGTTCTGCAATATGATAAGGTAATGGTCTTTTTTCGTTTAAAACGGCTGATAAGGTTGGAGGCTGAATTTCTAAAAATCGTGCAAATCCACGTAAAGAATAATTAATGTTATTTTTCTGCCTCAACCCAAATTCTTCTCGTAATTTATGTAAAAAAAAGGGAGCATTTAATTTTTCAATATCCATGACACACTTCATAATACACTTGATTTCATTAAGCAAATAAATTGCTACACATTGTAGCAATTACATGGTGACAAGTGATTTTATGTTAAGATTTCATAACGATAACGGAATAGAAGACTGTAAATCAAGCCTAAAACTTTTAAAAAAGAAAACCGATTTAAAGACAGCGTCTCTGTTGTGATTATAAAAAGTGGAGTTCAAATTATGAGTTTGTTTGTTTTGTTAAAATTTAAATTTCTATTGTTTGTATCCGTTTTATTTTGTTTTGTTCTTGTTCCCATTGCTCAAGCCAGTTCAATTGCTGAAACTTGTTCTTGTCCAATTCTTCAATGTGAGCTTCAATGTGAAAAACAAAAGTCAATTGAGTTTTATTCAGAAAAATGTTTTACCCCTGATCGTTCAATAAGCACTCGTTCATGTTCAAAACCCATTTGTGTTAAAAAAAATCCATTGCCAAAAGAATGTGAAGTCGATGAAAATGCTGAACGAAACACAGCATCACAATCAAATGTAAATGAAGATTCTACTCTGAAAAAGACAAGCAAAAAAAGACAGGGAAAAACCGTTGGCTCAATTGTTTATTCCCATGGACAAGCATGGCTTGTTCGTGATGGTCAAGCACAAGTTCAGTTAAAACTTGGAAAAAAAATAAAAGAGTATGATGTTTTAGAAACGGGTGATGATGGAAAAATCAAACTCATCTTTATTGATAAAAATGAGTTGAGTCTTCCACCCAATTCAAAAGTTGAAATTGCTCAATATGAAATTGATGAAAAAGGAAAATCAAAAGAGCTTTTAAATTTAATCTATGGGCGAGTGAGAAGCTCTGTTTCAAGTGAAAATAAACCTAATAATAACAATGATCACTATTATAAAGTAAAAACAAATACGGCCGTAGCCGGAGTGAGAGGAACTGATTTTTTATTTGAGGTCAAAAAAACAGGAGCAACTCATTTATTTACTTTAGCCGGTTCAGTTGTATTTTCAGAAGCTCAAGGAGAACGATTTATTGAAGTCAATGCTGGAAAAAAAGCAAGTTATGATGTTGATCTTGGACAATGGAATTTTAGTTCTGTGAATGAAATAGACGAAGACGAAAAAACTAAAATTAATGAAACCTTTAATTTTGCATTCAATCAAGAACTCAATCGATCAATCGCTTCACTTGAACGAAGCGAAGAAGAAATTTGTGATCAACCTAAAGGAAAACTCAACGATTGCGCCTGGGTTTGCCATGGAGGACTTGGACAAGATGGAAAATGTCCAATAGAGCAAACGGGTGTTTATTGTGAAAGAAAGCGCTGTAATGCAAATGGGCAATGGGCAGAAGAAATAAGATTACCAGCCTCTCAATCGTCTTCTTGTCTAAATCATCCCGTGGTTAAACCCTGTGATTATTAGAGATGAGGAGATCCTTTCTTCATAAACAAGACAAAAAAATCGCAAACAACTCATCGCCTTGAATTAACCTAAATCACCAATCACTAAGACGGAGTTTGAGAAGGTATGAATTCGCTGAGAAAGTGTTTGTAGGGTAATACCTTTTCACCGTGCTCGCCCTTCTGAGGTCGATGGCCTCGATAGACGATAATTGAAGTGGTTGTTTTTTTTGAAATGGCTTTGAACTTTTTTAGGCCTTTGCCCCATTGGGGACGGTATTTTTCGCCATATTTTATTTCAATTGCTAAATCAGTTGAAGGTCCTTCGATGACCAAATCTACTTCAAGTCCAGAGTCATCACGATAAGTGGAAAGTTTCCAATGTTTTTTATAGTATTTATTGTAGGCCATAATTTGCAGGATAATCCATTGTTCGAAAAGATGCCCAAGCTCTTCGGGGAGAAGTTTATTGTATTGCCTTTTTAATAGGGCATTTCGCACGCCCATATCAAAAAAAAGAAACTTATCTCTTTGTCGAACTTTTCTGTTTGTTTCCACCTGAGTGTAGCTCGGCAAGCGATAAATCAACAAAGTTTCCTCTAGAATTGAAAAATACCTCCGAATTGTTTCTTTGGCGATTTCCGTGTCAGAGGACACTTGGGAGTAGTTTATATACTGACCAGAAAGAAGGGCCGCAATATCTAGAAACCGACTATAAGCTCCTAAGTCTTTAGTGAGAGCTTCGGCTTGAATTTCTTCACGTAAATAAAGCTCCACATAAGAATCAAGAATTTCAGAACCATCTGGCTCAAGAAATATTTCTGGCAATAAACCTATTGTTAATGATTTAGCTAATTGAATATCACCAAATTTTTTTTCTATCTCCCAATAACAAAGTGGAAAGAGATTTTCATAAAGTATTCGACCGGGAAGCAAATTGGCTTGCCCTCGTTTTAGCTTCCTTGCTGAAGAGCCGGTTAAAAGAAAACGTCGTCTTTGGGGTCGCTCGTCAATTAAAGCCTGAAGAGTGTTAAGTATTGAAGGAATTCGCTGAATTTCATCAACAATAAACGTATTCTTCATCTTCTTGTTGTTGTCTTCAATGCCCTCGACGATTCTCCGAATTAAGCTAGGATCTTTGAGGTGCTCTAAATAAGTGGCTTCATCAGCTAAATTGATAAAAGCCTCGTGCTCACACCGGCGAATCAGGGTGCTCTTGCCCACTTGCCTCGCTCCCAATAGGAGAAGACTTTTTCGTTGTTTTTTTATTAATAAATCTTCAAGAATTCTGTTGATCATAAAAATCCCAAGCAGAAAATCGGTGTATATGTGGGTCATTTTCTCAGAATTCCACCTTCATGGCAATCATTTGCTTTTCCATGGTGCAACCCACCAAAGAAGAATTATTCCAGGAATGGCGCAAGCTGTACAAAAAAGAAAAAAATGAGTGTACCCCATCCCAGACCAAGATCCAAATAACTCGTAATAAATTCCATCAGTGACTTTTACGCCTTCAATTAAAAATCCTGTGATGGCATTTGCAAATGTTCTTGGTAATGCAATGAGGCTTGAAAATAACGCAAATTGAGTGGCCGTAAAATTTTTATTTGTGGTGCGAGCCATAAAAGCAACCATAGCAGAAGCTCCTAGCCCTACGCCTAAGTATTCAAAACCTATAACAAAGGCTAGAACAAATTCATTCTTGCCAACCTCAGAAAGTAGAGCAAATCCTAAAATAGAAAGCATTTGAATAAAACCAAAGATCCACAAACATCGGTTAATTCCAATGCGATAAATAAAAACACCTCCAATAAATGAACCAATCATCATTGCCCAAAAATTAATGAGTTTTACTAATGTTCCTATTGTTGATAGAGCGAAGCCTAAGTCCAAATAAAACGGAGTTGATAAAGCCGTTGCCATATTATCACCGATTTTATAAAGAAATAAAAAAGCTAAAATCAATAAAGCCGATCGAGTTCCATCTCGATTGAAGAAATCTTTAAAAGGTTCAATAACGGCTTCTTTTAAAGTTTTTGGAGGTAAAATTTCAATTGCAGCTTCAGAAATAAGAAGTGTTTTAATGATTCCTATAAGCATAAAACTAGCAATGATAAAGTGAACCCAATTCCATGAAAATAAATCAGCTAGAATGAGTCCTAAACCACCAGGGATAAAAACAGCCGCTCGATAACCATTCATATACATTGAATTTCCTAAGCCTAATTCGTCATCATCAAGCAGTTCTCGGCGATAGGCATCCAATACGACATCTTGACTGGCTGAAAAAAATGCAATAGCAAAAGCCATATAAGCTATGACCCAAATATTATTTTGTGGGTCAAATTGTCCAATGAGAGCCATTGAGAAAAAAAGAGCAATTTGAGTCATTAACATCCAGCCTCGTCTTCGTCCTAAAAAGGGAGGGATATAACGATCCATGGCTGGAGACCATAAAAATTTATAAGTATAGGGAATGCCAACCAGGGCAAAGAGACCAATGGTTTTTAAATCAATTCCTTCTGAACGTAACCAAGCGGGTATAAGATGATATATAAAAAAAAGTGGCATTCCTGCCACTAATCCATTGAAAATACAAATAAGCATTTTAATACTAAAAACAGCTTGAATAAGACTTTTTTTGGTCAATTTTTTTTTGTCACTCTGATCGTTCACGTCACGTTGTCCTCAATGATGAAGAATAAAGAGGCTATTACTAAAAAATAAAGTTATTATAACAACCTATCTTATTAAAACGCATTAAAACTGAATGTGCAATCCTGAAGATAAACTCAATCCTTGATTAAACATTTCTCCATTGTCTTCTTTAGTGTTTGTTTTATTGATTGCCGCTAAACTACGGTTAAAAGAGGCATCAAGAGCTAAGCTAATTCTTTTTGAAAGGCGAATTTTTCCACCCAGTCCAATCTGACCAAGATAATCAACAGCGTTAAAATCTTTACGAACGTCTTTGTTTTGTTCTTTATCTTTTTCAGTAATAATTTCTTTAGCTGATGTTATAAATGATGGGATAACTCCACCTTTAAGATAAAAACCATTAACACGATGACCAGAAACATAAAATTTTCCAATCAATGGAAAAGAAACATATTCAAGATCATGAAACCGTTCAATGGTTTCTAATTTATTGTTGTTGCCATCGGTGGGTTGAAAATCAGTTTTTGCACCAATTTGGTTAAAAATAAGTCCTGTTTCAAGCGTTGTGCGAATGGTGCCAACTTCAACTAAAAATCCAGCCATTAACCCTTCGTTGGCTTTTGTTTTTGTTTTACTGGATTCTATTGTAAATGAATTAAGACCAAGAACAGGAAGGATTGATATGCGATGACGAGTTGAGGTGTTTCTTCGAGCACCTTTGCGTAAGGTTTTTTTTGTTGTTTTAATTCTTTTCATGACTTTACCATTAGTATTATTACTTTTTTCAACAACAGTTTTAATTCGTTGAGTTGTATTAGCTATTGAAAGACAGGGAAGCATAGCAATTGAAGAAAAAGCAAATAAACTAGAGAGAAGAGTTAGGCTAAAGGGAGAAGTAAATTTTGTATTTTTTAAGTGGATGGGTTTAAATTTTAAAAAGTTCATGAGCATTCTCCTTATTAAAAATAAGTTAAAATTGAATATTTTTTTTAAACAAAAACAAATAGAGCAAACAAATAAGACGACTTCAGAATTTTATAGAAGCAAATGTGAGACCACAATTGCTAAGCGTCTAATTTAAAAAAGAAAAAAATTATCGTATAAAGATAATGTGAATTTCACTTTGTTTCGTCCAAAGTATAAGTTCGCATAGCCACAACGAAATCCTTTTATAGAGTGGCTGTTTCAAAATAGCCAAATTTTTCGTTAGCTTCGCTCAAATCTCACTGCGACGTACTTGATGTACGCATCGTTCGATTTGAAATCGCGCGCCTCAAATTTGATTATTTTATAACAGGCACAATATAAGCCTATGTCGCAAAGAGAATTTTCATGTCATGCTTTTAGCTATTAGCCATTGACTGTTAGCTTTTTAAAAAGATATGGCTATCAGTTAAGTCTTTAAAATTTTAATTTTTTTTTCTGATAAATGATAACTTATCAAATTGTATAAATGATGATCTCTGTAATATTTCAGATTGATTATAAACTTTACAGGTTACTGACAAAATTTGTACTTCACACAAAAAAACAAATCCTTAACTGGATTTGTTTGAATCTGAGACGTTTCAATCTGGTACTGTGTTTGCAATATTGAATTGTGAGGAACGATTTGTTTGTTATTTTGAAATTTAATTTTATTAATATAAGGAGAAAATCATGAAAACAAGATCATTATTTAGTATGCTGATTATGGGAATCACTTTAGCCTCTATGGTAGTTGCCTGTAGCCGCTTTGAAAGAAAAGAAACAAAAAATAGTACAGCCCCAGCAAAGGTTGAACAAAATGAAGAAGGAGAAATTGAAGTTACAGCAATTGTTACTGAAAATGGAGAGGTAATATCAGAATCTGAAGCTGTAGAAAATAATGAAATTGATATTTCTAAAGTGTCACTAACAATGAGTAATTTAAAATTGACTGATACAAGAGATCTTTATGATGGTAGAATTCTAACATTTAAAATTAGTGCAGATGTGATTTTAAAATCTGAAGATAAAGTTCACAAAATTTCAAATTCAGACGAAAATAGATTTGATTTTCAACAAAATTTACAGGCCATAGAAGAAAGATATCCTTATCTATTTTATATGGAAGATTCAAGAACATACAATAATGCAAAATTTGGAGTTGCTATTGAAGCAAGTTGCGTTGATTTGAATTGCAATTATGCCTTATTTAATATGATCTTTAATGCTTTTGAAAATGAAGATCCCTCAATGGTTCAAGTCGCAGTACTGATTAAATTTAAAGAAAGTCAATATAGTGGTGAATATATTGGTATACTTGAAGATTCAAAATCTTTTTTAACTGATGATAGAGGAAATATTCAGCATAGTTTTGATTCACTTATGGATATTTGGTTTGAAAAATTTAAATTGGATTAATATAATTGCTAACCCCCTAAAATCACTCGTTAAACAAACATTGATTGACGAGTGATTAAACTTTGTACAATCAAAGAGCCTTCTTTTAGAGAAGGCTTGGCCTCCAGCTTGCAGTTGTAGTTTGTTGTGGGGGTAATCATGAAACTTCAATTCCTAATTCTTCTTTTTTTTCTTGGTGGCTGTGCAGAGGGTGTTAAAACAGCCAATGATTCGCAACTAGCGAGTCAAGCCAACGGTCCAGTTATTATTTCTCAACCTCAATTAATACAAGCCGAAGAGGGCGACATTGTTGAAATGATTATTGAAGTTTCAAATCCTGAAGGCATTTCCTATCAATGGTATAAAGATGATCTTTTATTGTCTGATACAAATTCGGCATTAATTATTGAAGGCGTTCTATTTTCAGATCAAGGCGTTTATCATGTTGTTTTAACAAATGATGCTGGTCAAACATTAAGTGAAGACATTACTCTTGAAGTGTTTTCAGCAGAGACCACAGAAGGACCAAGCATTACAAAACAACCCGTAGATACGACAGTAAAGCTTGGAACCAACGCGATATTAAGTGTTAAGGCTGTTGGATCGTCAGTATTGAAGTATCAATGGTTTAAAGATGATGAAGAATTACCCGGAAAAGTATTTTCTGAATTGAGTTTTAATCCTATGACTAAAGAAGATTTCGGAGTCTATAAAGTAAAAGTATATAATGAATTCGGAAACATTTTAAGCAATGAAGTTAAACTCAGTTCAATTAGAGAAGTTTTTACAGTAAGCGTAACTGAATACACTTGCAATCAATCCCTTTGTAAGTTTGATTGGTCTACGGGAAATCGAATTTGTAAATTATTTGGATACAATTACGTTACTGCTTTAACTTCACGAACCGAAGCGTCTCATAATAAAATTTGTAGCTGGTCGGGGAATCAATGGGATTGTGGAACGTGTAAGGGATGTAAAGCGAATGAAA
This sequence comes from uncultured Bdellovibrionales bacterium, assembly GCA_964390785.1. Classification (GTDB taxonomy): domain Bacteria; phylum Bdellovibrionota; class Bdellovibrionia; order Bdellovibrionales; family CAYMLA01; genus CAYMLA01. The sequence continues at coordinate 9,300 of CAYMLA010000027.1, forward strand.
CGTTATCTTCGGTCAAATGTGTTCTAGAATAAAGTCCAGTTTAAAACATGGTCTATCAATCCGAAGAGACAGTGATGTCTTGTTTAAAACATTATTTTTTAATTTTACTCTTGGCTTTTACTCCATTAGGAGCGCGAGGGTCTTCTGTTGGCTTAAGTGGTAAATCCTTAAATTTAAAACAAATTTTTACTGGCTCCATTGTAAGTGGAAATTCCTATTGCACTAAAGATTTATACGAAACGGTTAAAGACCAACTCAGTCAAGAAGCAAAAACAGATCTTGAAAAATGGATGAAAGAAACATCATGTGAACCAATTCATATTGTAATAAGAAACAATAAGGTCTTTATTCAATCCAAAAACGAATCCATTGTATTAGAATTTTTCTTTGAACCAGATCATTTTGTTCTTGTTAACGGAGTTAATTATAAATTAAATGATCCTTTTAGTGAAAAACTTCATAAACAATTTGGAAAAAAGACGGCGTTATTTTGGACATTCATTCTGCCTCAATCTCATGCGCAAGTTGCAACTTATTTAGCAGCAGGTGGAATTGCGCTTTTAATTATATGGTTGGTTCATCAATATTTTTCAAAAGTAAATGAAAAACCAGAAAAAGAAAATTTAAAGTCAAGCCCCGCTAAAGCTTGTCGTTATGTCGATGGCGAGTTAATAGGGGACTGTGGAAAAGCTGGAACGCCTCCAACAGAAGCCACTCAGTAAGACGAGAAGCAATAATAATAGTCCACCCCCTTTATAAAAAAGAATCCTTCAACATTAAAAAGAAGAGAGTCTCTCTCAATGAAAAAACCTGACTTTTCAGATGTTTCTTGATTCGCCTATTAAATAAGAAATTAAAGGAAGATGCTCTTTTTTTACTACGAACGAATGAGGACACATTCTAAGCAATTCTTTTTGTTTTAGTGATGGTCGACCTTGACTCTTAAGTTCAAACCCGCAGTTATTAAAATAAAAATCAATTTCTGTTTTTGATTTTTCATTGTATAAATATCCAACGCTGTTTTGTTGCTGATATTTTAAAGTTTGTGAATAAAATGTGCATTCATCTAAAGAATTTAAAAAAACGCTATCTTCATATAGTCGTGTGATAGAATTCCCGATTGCAAAATAAACGAGAGCAATGAATGGATCAATTGGATAAAGTTTTTTTAGCTTTGCAGGCAAAAATGCTTTTTTGGCTAAATCGTACTTTGATAAAACTCGTACTGAAAAGTGATCTTCTTGGATTTCTACGAGGGCTCTAACTGTATTAGCGCTTTGAATATCGGTTTCTTTTTTTAAAGCCTCATAAGAAACTCTTGAATTAATTGTTTTAATAAAACGTTGGCTTATTTTTCGAAGACTTCTCTCTGATGTTCTTAAATGTGACCAATTTCCTAAAATCCAATCTTCATAGACCCTCCAAACTTGATCAGGTATTTCATTTTGAGTTAACATGGAACCAACAACCTGAGGAAAGCCTCCAGAAAATTGATAATTTTTCCATTCCTTACTCAAATCAATCTCTTGAGAATCAAGCCATTTTTGATTTACATGTTGATAATTAACCTTTGAATAGGATTTAATTTTTTCTGGATAAAATAATTCTAAATACTCACGAAACGTCCAAGGTCTAGCAAATACAACTTTTCCCATGCCTTTTCGACCGGGAAGTCTTTCTCCGCTTTCTAAAAGGTACCTTGCTTCACTTCCTGTACACCAGACTCTGCACTTTTTTAAAAGCCCTTCATCAGCAAGAGAGCGTAGCGCTAAATACCATTTATTTACACCTTGAACTTCATCCAAAACGATGGAGGTGTTTCCTTCTATTGTCTTAGATAAACAATCATAAAGGTCTCTGTGTTCAAGGATTATTGAACAATCCAAATAGATCAACGTTTGACAATCAGTTGTTATTGTTAAAAATTGTCGAAGAGCTGAAGTTTTTCCAATTTGTCTTGGGCCATAAAGCAATGAAATACTACCAAAGGGAGTTTGAAAAATGCTCAAATCAATTGAGGATTTTTCAAAAATACCATTATGTCCCCACATTTTTAGTGCATTTTCAATGGCTGGAGTTTGCAGCAATATATCTATATCATTGATTTTTTTTAAATTATGAAAAATCCTCATTACAATTGAGGATAATTCATGAGTCACTCTTGGTCAACTGAATTATAAGTGAGTGTCTAGTAATCAGTGTATTTTAAGTAGGCAGGACTCTGTCGAGTAAATAAGATGCTTTGTCTATCAGATCCAACAATAGTGATGCGTGTGTTTAATATACGTGAAAGAAGATAAGTCTCAAATTTATTTTCTGGAATCCTTAGATTTTCAATAGGAAGACGAGATAATGGAACTTTTAAATAAATTCTTCGTTGACAGTTTGAAGACGAATGTTGAGGCTTTTGTTTAAAACAATTGTTATTTCGAAAAGGATCATAAAGATAAAGCGAAACCTCAACATAGTCTTTTCCTTGTTTTGCATTCCAAATTGTTCCGATATTAATTGTTTTTCGATATTTTGATTGAGGATAATTTAAAGGCCATTTGAGTTGATCAATTAAATCATCAAATTTTGAATAATGATCAATTTTTCGGATTAAAGTTTCAGGACTATTGGCTAAAATATGGGAGCGTAAAATTTGACTTATATTTTTCCATCCATGGGTTACAGAATATCCACAATGAGCACCGTATTGAAAAGGAATTGTCGTGATTAATTCAGAAGAGGACTCATCAAGCACATGAGAGTTGTCTTTGCTTTGAACAACAGGATCATTTTCTGCCGAAATAACAAGAGTTGGAACTTGAACAAGATGTGAATACTGTTTAAATGAATTGACTTCCCAAAGCTTTTCTTCAGTATCGACAATAACATTTTCAAAAGGAGCAATCCAACCTTTAGTGCTTGTTTCATGCTGATAATATGCAAGCACCGCTTTTTTTATACCATTCCATACATTATCTTTTACGCGTGGCTCTTCTTCATCTGGTTTTTTATTAAGTTGAATAAAAAATTTTTCTAACGCAGGAATAGAATTAAAAATTGTTTTTAAAACATTATCTGCAGCAAAAGACATTCCCCATGAAACCACCCCCCCCGACTGGAGAAAAGCAAAAGAAGGTTGAAGTTCAACAACAGGGCAAAGAGCTGAAACACTATTGATTTCAGGATATAGATTAGGATTTTCTGAAGAATACAACGACGAATAAAGAGCCGCATGTCCTCCTAAACTCACTCCAACCATATGAATGCTAGATATAATTTCACGAATAGGAGAGAGGGGAGAGCGAAGAAGACGAGCCACTTCAAGCATTTGTCGTCCTTCATCAAAACCTCCTAGAGAAATCGTATCATTGTTAATGGCGTATTCAGAGCCAGTAATGCTCGCCAGTAATACAATATTAAACGGAGATTCATCAAATAGGTGCATAAGAAGAATACGATTTAAAGATGCATTTTTTATATTACAGAAGATACCACATTTTGCAATAACAAGGGGACGCGGTTTTCGACTGGGTTTTAATCCAAGAAAACCTTTGATTTTAATTCCATCAGGTAAAGTTAATGTTATACTACTTATATCTTTATTATCCTCTAAAGGATAATTTTGAAGAGCAACTCGAGCCATACTTTGTATCATTGAAGTGTATCCATAGCTCCAATCCAATTCACACTCGAGAGCTAAATCTCGTAGTCGTTTATTGTGCGTAAACGGATGATAACTTTGAGTTTCAAAATAATCTTGAATAAATTCAGCAGAACAATGGGGTGAAGAAAAATTGTAATTTTCTCCAGTGAGATAATAAGGAGCA
>CAYMLA010000028.1:0-1339 GCA_964390785.1 uncultured Bdellovibrionales bacterium
ACGAGATTTGGGAGTCTTATAGTATAGTAACAACTGTTCTTATTTCGCAACAGCCTCTATTTAGAGTACACCGTTTTAATCACTTGATGAATTTGTTCTTTAACAAAGGGTTTAAAAATAGAAGCGTCAGAGCAATCATTTAATTCTTTAAACTGCTTTTCAGTGTATTCTAAAAGACCACCAGTGATATAAATGCATTTTGCATTTTTTTGTAATTGATTTTCTTTGATCTGATAAAGCAACTGATCTCCATTTAGCTTGGGCATCGTTATATCTGTAATGATCAGATCATATTGAGTTTCTTTGACCTTCATTAAAGCCATTTCTCCATCACAAGCTTGATCGACATCGAACCCTAAATCTGTTATATAATAACTTAAAATCTCCAACACCCCTTCTTCTTCATCAACGATCAAAGCCTTTCCAGAAAATTGTTCTCCTTCGATTTGTTGTTTTTCATTCTTACTTGTTTCAATAGCCGTTTACTGATTATGAACGATTGGTAATGTAATAATAAACCGAGTTCCTTTATGGATTTCACTTTCAGCTTTGATCTCTCCGTGAAAAGAAGAAATGATTGAATGCGAAATGGATAATCCCAACCCTGTTCCTTCGCCTAAATTTTTTGTCGTAAAAAACGGAGTAAATAGTTTAGAAAGATTTTCTTTTGGTATTCCCCTTCCATTATCTGCAATAATAATTTCAATATTGTTATTATCATTTTTTGTTGAAATAACAATCTCCGGTTTTTCAACTTCATTCAAAGCCTCTTTAGAATTCTTAAGAAGATTCACCATCACTTGTTCCAGCTCTCCTGCATTCGCCATGACTAAACTTATTGAAGCCTTAAAATGAGTTTGTAATTTTATATCACTGTATTTATAAATTTTTTGTAGAAGACTAATGGCTTCCCCAATACAATAATGAACATCAATAATTTCATTTCGCTGATGATCGTCTCTTGAATAAGTTAAAAGTTTCTTTACAATTTTTTGAGCTTGGTCAACCGCTTCAAGAATAATATTCATAGACTGAGGAGAACCTTTTTGACAAACATCTTCACATTGATTTTTTACAATTTCTGCATATCCAGAAATTATTTGTAATGGATTGTTAATTTCATGAGCCACACCCGCTGCAAGCAATCCAATCCCAGATAACTTTTCTGATTGAATCAATTGATTTTGAAGAATTAGTGTTTTTTTTTGATTTTCAATTTTTTCTAATATTTTTGAAAAGATATTTGCAATAGTTAAAAGATTATTAATCTCATTTTCATTCCAAGAACGATTTTTCTTAACAGAATCAAAACCAATAAATCCCCAAAAATAATTGCTAT
>CAYMLA010000028.1:1349-13063 GCA_964390785.1 uncultured Bdellovibrionales bacterium
ATCTCTAATCGGAACTGATATCAGTGATTTAATATTTTGTTTTTTAAACTCCTCCCGCTCTGCCTTTGCTTCAAAAGGCAATTGATCAAGATCCGAAATATGAACAAAATCCTTTTTTAAAATTTCTTTTTCCCACCAAGGCAGTGAATGAATCGGTTGATTTTGAATATTGTCCATCTCTGAGCTTATTCCTTCAGCGCACCACTCATGAGTGTTCGTCATGTTTTTCATATCTTCAGAAAACAAAAAAACATAAGATCGATCAATATCAAATAACTCACCAAATTCATTTAGCATAATGTTCACATCAGAATCAAACGACTGCTCTGTTGTTTTTACAAACCGAAACGATATTTTTGAAACCAACTTTTGAAAGTTCAAATTGTATTTTAATAAATTCCTGTTCGTTCTTAATTTTTCAATTTGAAATAAATTTAAAACAAACAAGACAAAAAATAAAAAAATCAAACTTAAAGGCATGCAAGATTGTTTTAAAACAGTTAGATGCCACAGTTTAGCATCAACATCGATGCCTACTATTGAAATCAATTTCCCACTGTTTTGATCAAAAAAAGGCGCACCTGCGCTAATAAAAGTCCCCCGTTGATCTCTAAAAGGACCAAATGCATAAGGACTCTGAATTATAAAGGCCTTACGATGTCCTACAGGAACATCGTGATAGATATCACCGACTTTAGATTCACCAACAGAGTCCACAGGTTCACTCTCAATTTCAAAATAAATCGTATCATCAGAACGTTTGCCCATAAGATAAATAAAACGACATTGATTGATTGATCGACAAATTTCGTTCAAAGTCTTTTTAAGTTCTAAATAATCTAAAGATTCAAGATCCGCAACTGTTCCCATTAAGCTTTTAACTGAATCTAATCGTATAACTTCAGTTATTCTTACGGCTTGATTTTTTAGTTCCTCACGAAGAATTTGATCGCTTCTAATCAATGCGAAACAAGACAAAGTGATACAAACAATAACAAGAATCACAAATCGAACAAAAAAGGATTGAAGTTTTTCTTTTAAAAAATTTTTAAACTGAATCATCAAATGACTATCCCCTCAATCCGCATAATCAAAAAATGCAGATTCCACATTGTTTTATCTGGCTGTTTTGCAGCAGCCACGAGATAAACAAGTGACCAATTATTAACTATCAGCTTACAGTAATAGTGACCGATTCAAAATAAGAAAAGGGACTATTAATTAGTTACCATTGGACTAAAGTCCTGAAGCAATAAGCAAGCTCTGTTTTTCAAAACAGCCTCTAACTTTGACTATTTTGCAATAATTACTAAATAAGCATAAAAAAATTGATTAATTAACGTTTTTAATTGTACTGTATTTAGTGGCTGGTGCAAAACAGCCACTATTGAACTGAGCATGACGTTTTTTAAACTAAAAAATTATGTTTTGTCTAATAAAAGTTAAAAGGACGAAACAAAGTGGAGTCTACATTATGAATATTATTCGTTTTTTTATTTTTTCTGCCCTTATTTTTTCATTGAATTCTTTTATTCAAGCCAATGAATCGACAAATCAAACTAATGGTGAAGTCATTAATCCAGAACTTTTTCACGTTAATGCTATTAACGATAATGGGATTGATCCTTATTTAGATCATTTACTTTCTACAAATGATAAACGCTATCTTTTACTTGAAGTTTCAACAACTTGGTGTGGAAGTTGTAAAATGACTTTCCCGTCCCTATCGAAATTAAGTGCTGATTCTGAATTAAGCAATGTGCATTTTAAAATTTTTCTTATTGATCGAGTTGATCCTAAAGATAATGATATTCATGAATACATGAACGAAAATTTTTTCGCCCCATTCGGTCTTCTCTTGGATTTCTCTAATCTTACTATCGCTTATGGCTCTTATGAAACCACAATAAATGATATTTATCCTTTTTTAAATGCATTATCAATTAAATCTGTTCCTACTTCAATTCTTATTGATACAAAAGAAAATAATAAAATTATTCTTAAGAAAACAGGTGGATTTGAGTCCGACTCTCCTGAATATGAGGATGTAAAAAACTCAATACTTAGTAGCATCAGTAAGTAAGTAGTGGCTATTAAGGAGAACAATGATGCGTCTAAATGACCTCAAACTTTTTACATTTTTTCTCCTTTCGTTTTTATTGATTTCCTGCAGTCATCTGGCTCAAATTGATCAAAGTCAGCTCAACCACAAAGCAATGAACTTTAAAAAACCAATTGCCCCTCTTAAATCATCATTGATTTGCCCTTTTGGAGGTGATTCTCAATCAACAGTGAGTGCTGTATGCACAACATGCGCTCAGTAATTTTTTTTCTTTTCTGTTTGTTTTTGATAATTTTTTTTTCATTCTTTTTACACGCCCATCAGTTAGAATTAAATTGGTCTGAATTAAACACTCATCATCCAGCGAGCCTTCACCCCGACTCTCACCTTTTGCCAACGTCAAAAAACACTCAATACACAATCTCCTATATCGGAGAAAACCTCACATCATGGTTTTCTTTGATGAGCGGAATTCGCTCTGAACATATTAATTTTAATGACTACAATCTTCTTGACCAAAACCAAAAGCCCATCACTTTTAACAATAATACACACTACCGTTTCATGTCCCAATTTTACTTTGTTTTTGACGATCACTCTTTCGTAATTGATTTATCCTCCCATTTAACAGATAGCCCCTATCGACAAAATACGATTTCAACTGAATATTCATTCGCTTTATTTAATAAAACGACCATTTTAGGATTTCAGATTGGCTATTCACAACAAAATCAACCCAAGAGTTATTACCTCTACGAATTTGAAACCGTTGCTCGTCCAACTCAAATTAACAGCTCTACTTACAGTCAATTCATTGAACAAGTTTTTTCGTCTTCTTGGAAAACTCGTTTTGAAATCAGTCTTTCACGCAGAATAGAAGATCGTCCTCAAAACTACGGTTTTCTGTTAAAAAACATTTGGGCTCTCTCTGATCGCAGTTTTATAGGGTTAGATATTGATCACACCTATGAAGATACAAACCAAACTCTCACACAAGCTGAGCTTGGTTATTTTAAGCAAACAGGCGGCACCCTATCTTTCACTTACGAACCCATCTATGATTTATTAATGAGCTTATCTTATGGAATCAACACAGAATATGAATCAGCCATTGATAATAAACAAATCATTCGAAAAATTGCTAGTGATCAATACGGATTAGGGCTTGAATATGATCAGGGTTCTTTTATTGTTCATTTCAAAGGACAATATATAAAAACCAACACCAAAACCTATGCCCACTTTATTAGCGGAGGACTGGAATGGCCACTCTAAAATTAATCTCTATTCGCTCTATTCTGTTTTATTTTGTTCTTTTATGTCTCGTTGGTTGTGGAGAAAATATGCCCAATCATTTTTCAGATAAAAAACAAGCAAAACAAATTCAAAAAGCGGGATCAAGTCTTGAAGGGATTCTTCTTGATTCCAAAGGTAATACTATTGATCTTTCTACTTATAATGATAAAACAACAGTCCTTCTTTACTCTGCTTCAACTTGTGGCGCATGCCAAATAGAAAGCAAGCTATTTCTCAATCACTGTCTAGAAAACCCCTCTTTTTTGGATAGAGTTCATTTTTTTCAAATCCTTGGCGATGGTCATAAACATCCTGTTTTAATGAATTGGATAAACCTTACTTTTTTAAATAAAAATGATCAAAACATAAAAAACACCTTTTCTCATCTTCCTTGGCCTGCTGTAATTGAAGCGAATAATACCGATATTTATGATCAATATTGCCGACTTCTCCCTGAAGACAGTATACAAGTCCCCTGCCTCATTATTTTTGATCCTCAAAGTGGCACAATCACATCTCAAAGAACCATTGATGATTGGGAAAATACAATCAGTAAAATCGACAAAACCATTCCTCCTCCTATAAGCCCTAAAAAACCCAATCAAAATGATAATAATGATAATAAAGAACCAAAACTTCCTGACAAACCCAAAAAACCCGAAGAAACAAATGACCAATTTCAAGAACTCATTGGCTCCATTCAAACCCATGATGGCACAATTATAGAACTCAATTCTTTATCAACAATAGTTAAACCTCAAACCACCCTGTTTATTTTTTCAATCTCCAGTTGTAAAAGCTGTCAGAATGAAACAATCCATTTGTTAAAGTCTTACTTAAGTAAAGAACTTGATCTTCATCAAATTCAAGTCGTTCAAATTCTTGGAGAAGACTTTTGGGGTTCTCATGACGATCAACTTAAGGATTGGAAAAATCTAGACTTTATTGACGAGTCAACGTTATCCGAGTTAAAAAAATCTTCCAATGAAAATCTGACCCATATTCCTTGGACTGTTGCTAAAGATTTAAATGAACCTAATCATGGCGAAATTTTTAAAACCTATTGCCCCGTTGACAACTATAGTGTTCCCTGTGTCGCAATTCATCACCCTTTTAAAGGTTTAACTTTTTTTAAAGACTTCCTCACCGATGATAACTGGGTTCAATTATTTTCACACCTTCACGACCCTATCGAGGGAGATCTCATTCCCTCTAAAATTATAAAAAGAGAGGACTCACTATGATTTCAAAGTTTAATAGAAAACACTTCTCTATCCTCCTTGGTTTTGTCTTTATTTTTTGCAACAACGCTTTTGCTCTTGACCTTAACAAAATCACTGTTTTATCAGAGTCTCGTTCTTTTTCACCACAAAAAGACAAAACTCTTGTCGTGTTTTGGGCCTCATGGTGTAGTACATGTAAAACAAAATTAATAAAAGGACTGGATCAATCTGGACTTCCTAATGACGTTGATATTTTAACAATCAGCATGGACAAATCAGCCGATCGTTCTGCTCATTTTATTAAAAAACATAAAATAAAATTTCCTTCTTATCATGATCAAAATGGAGATTTAAAAAAAACACTTAAAATTAAAGCTGTTCCTTTTTGGGCTCTCTATAAAAATATAAAAAATAACAATCAAGTCTCTTTTCAACTCATTTCTTCTTCTCATGGTTTTGATGAAAAAATGATTAAGGATTTAATTCAGCAAAAAAATGAGTTATAATTTGAACAATGTTTGATCACGTTACTTTTTCTCATTTCATTTTACCGTTATTGCTTTTATTTTTTTTACTTCCTTTGGCTCAACTTTTAACAATGCCTTTTTTATGGTTTTTTTCTACTTTTCATCAATCTGTTTTTAAAAAAAAAAATTCAAAAATAACACAAATCCTTGAGCAAACAACGCTTCTTCAATTTCTTATTTTTTATCTTTTATCTTCATTATTCCTCATTGATCTCTATATGATTTTTTTTAAAATCACATTCGAAGACATTCATCTCTGTATCCCCTCCCTTTGGGGGCTTATTGAGGGAGCAGCCACTGGTTTTTTAATTATCTCGAGTTTTTTACTCATTCGTCGATTGAAAATCTTTGATGATTCCATCTATAAAAGAATCATTCAAAATTTAACTGGAAATCATCGTCTTTCTTTTTTTAGTTGGTTAGCTCTTGCTACCATTGGCGGAGGACTATTAGAAGAACTTGTTTTTAGGGGACTCATGTTCAATCTCCTATTGCCCCACTTTAGTCCTATCATGGTTATCGTTTTTACTTCTTTTTTATTTTCATTGCTACACTGGCCATTTTTAAAAACAATTGGTCTTGTTACGGCTTTTTTGGCTGGTCTTATTTTAGGATACAGTTATTTTCTGACAGAAAATTTAACCTCTGTCATCATTGCCCATGGGCTCACTAATTTTATAATGAGTTTCAATTTAATTAATGACTGTTACAAAACAGCCACTATTAACAGTCCCAATAAATAGCACTACCCTCATCATCATCATCATCATCGCCAAAATCATCAAAAATAGGTGGGTCGTTATCTTGATCATCAAAAGGATAATCATCTGTAGAATCTGGACCTGGATATTCTGGACGTTGAGGATCTGGATTTGGAACGGGTAAATCTTGTGTTGATAAAATAATTGAACAAATGCTGTCTAATTCCATTTCAGTGAATTGGTCAGAAGCAAAGATTTGAGTTGAAAAAGAAAAAACAAAAATAAATAAAAAAATTAGTTTTTGAATGATCATTAATTATCCCCCTTGTGTTTAACATTGAATTTGACAGATCAGAACCCATTAAATTTTAACGCAATATAGTCCGTAACGAAAGAAATGAGACATTAGCTGTTTAGATATTTCTTAGGTGGAATCAATGCGCGACGACGAAGGACTAGCCTATAGCTAATTTGAGGAGGAGCAAATTGATTCCAGCAAGAAAGATCAAGCAGATGATGTCTCATTTCTTTCGTTACGGACTATATAGTTCAAATCAAGTTAAGGAGTCAACTGGATATCAATATGATGAGGCAATTGTTCTTTTTGAAAACTCACAGACTCTCCTTTAATAAAAACTTTGTTTATTTTGTCATTGAGTTGAATATTAATCATTACTTCTTGGTCTGTAAAAAATCCACTTTGTTCTAATTTTAACTCTAAAGCCTTATAATTAGACTGAATTTCTGGTCGAATAAAACTTCCCGGCCAACCAAACCCTCGAACTGTTGTAAAAATTTTCCACTCTGATTCCTCTTTATATGAAAAAATGACATGAACTCGATTAAGTTCCATATACAGACTTTCAATCTGAGAATCCTTTCCTGTTTTTTCATAAGTTTTATAAAAAGGCGTCGCTAGCAGTAAGGCTCCAAGAGTTAAAGCCATAACAATAATAAAAACACATTTTAACAACCAGTGAGAAAAAACTTTGCTTTTAAAAATTTCAATATTCTCTTTATCTGGAACTCTTAAAACGAAGTAATAAAGAACATAGGTGACAAAAAACATAATCCATCCAGACCAAAAAACATCAGATAAAAAATGAGCTCCTGCTGCCATTCGTCCTATACCCATCAATGTTCCAACAGAAAGAGCCGCAAATAAACTCAAGTAGGCCAACCAACGTTTTTTTCTTCTGTGAATAAACCAAAAGCACAAAAATAAAAATCCCACCGAATTATGGCCACAAGGAAATGACTTTCCTTGCGCACTTAGTCCCATATGCCAAGCGTTTTGATACTGATAAGGGCCTGAAAACTCAACAATTTGACGAGGACGGGGGCGCCCCCAGTAAGGCTTCAAAATGGCGTTTACGATTAATCCTGGACCAATAACAACCGTTAAAAAAATAAAAATGGCATAAATAGATCGTCGCTTAAATCCTTTATATAGGAGCCCTAAAAATAAAATGAGTAGCGCACCAACAGCAAAAAATCCTGTAATAATTGGTGCGCCCTTATAAAATAAATCCCATAACCAAAACGATTGATAAGCCCAACTCGATGATTCTTTTGGAGTATAAAAAAAGTGAGCAACAAAAATATCGATGTTTGTCCAATTAAATAAAACATAAAAAAAAAGGCCTAAAAACAGAAGCACTCCGCCTTCAGCCCAAATTTTAGGCTTCAATTGAATCTTGTTAACTTCACTCCATTGATTCACTCATAACTCCTCAGTAGTGGCTGCTGCAAAACAGCCAACTAAACAGATCCTTAGCAGATTATATTGAAAATAATAACTATTATGTTTTGTGTCAATGCAAGAAACTATTCTTAAATTGAATCTTGAATAAGAAACTGTACAATAAAATAAAAAGAGGTGCATCATGAATTCTTGGCAAAACCAAATTAATTCGACCATTCAAACTCAATTGCAAAATTTCTATCACCGTCCAATCACCATTCAACAATCGACTCCCCTTCCTGATGATGAACATTTTTTTGAAATATTTTTTAATGATCTTATTTTCAATCAACTTCAATCTGATAATCCAGCAGTTAAACCAAGCTATCGTTTTGGTTTTTTTTGGAGACAAATCGAAAATAAAAATGAAAATACAATCGAATATTGGGCTGGTTTTTCAATGTACAATCCAATTGTTGCTTTAAATAGTTTTGTCCGCAATGCTCGTCATAACAGTCATCAACTGGCTTTATCCTTACATTCTCTATTAAATGAATCTCCTGACTCTTGTTGGTTTTGGCTCACCCAAGGGGCTAATGATAACTTCATGTGGGAAAAGAATTGCTCTGTTGAAGAGATTAAAAAAGCAATTGATAATTATGGTAATCCAGAATGGGAAACCAATCACATTCATCGAAATATGGAATGTTTTGATGCTGAAACAGAGCTTTCCGTTGAATTTCGTCTCAATAATAAACTCTTTGAATTTACAAAAGAAAACTCAAATATAATTTTAACACCCTCTCAAATCCTTCCCATTTCTCAAGAAATTTTTGAAATTTATCAAAAATTAGATTTTATATACTACCAAATGTGGTCTTATGACACGAGAGGTTTTTCTTCTCATTCTGCCACTCCCTAGGGCACTCCTTTTCGTTTCTTCTGTGTGATCTTAAGTTAGTTAAGTAGTAACCAACATTGTTTAGCTCAAAACTATTTCTAATAACTTTCATAAAAATAACTAATAAGTTAAAATAAGACATTTTAGTCAAATTGATTTTGACAGCTTTACAAAGTTTATCTCAAAATATTTTGGACGTTTTAACCCATCGGTTTTTTTCAAGGAGTCTAAATTATGAAATTTATCTTTTGTTTTCAATTTTTGTTAGTTTATTTTTCAATCGTTTTTTTAGCAGCAACTCCAGCTCATTCTTCAGCCCTTCGTTTTGACATTGATTACCTTGTACAAAAGGGTGTTCATTATGAACTCAAAAACGGTCATAGACTTTGGACTGAAGTTTACATTAAAGACCCAAACAAACCTGTGGTTGTTATGCTCAACGGATTAACCTACAACACTAAAAATTATGTTCAAAATATTGAAGCCATGCTCAAAAGAAATATGAACGTTATTGCCTATGATATGTGGGGAATGGGACAATCAAATTCAGATCAATTTGCAACTTCTCTTGAAAGTTCCATCCTCTATACAGACCAAACCAAAGATTTAAATGAATTGCTTCTTCTTCTAAAAAAAGAATATCAACTCAAAGACGGATTTTATCTTGCAGGACTTTCTTATGGTGGAGCCATTGCTGGGACTTATGCTTTAATGTATCCTCATAGTTACCCTGATTTAGTTAAGGGAATTTTTCAAATGGCTCCCTATACTGAACCTTTAGCGACTCAAGACATGATGATTAACTTTCAAATGGTTCCATTTTATCTTTGGCTTCCCTATTACTCTGTAACTAAAAGTTCAGCCTCAACAATCATTGAAACCTCAAAAGATTGGGTTGAAATGAGTTTTCCAGAAGGACCATTAAAAAATTATTATCTCAGTTATCTCAGTGTTTTTGAAAAACTGATTCCTTTTATCCCAGAAACTAAAGACGACCTTTATAATTTCTTTTTAAGAGTTCAAGTTTTTACAACTTATTCACTTATGGAACAATCTCTTATTGCAGATGAACCCTCACCTGAAGTTTTACTCAAACGATTGGATGATATTTTTAAAATGGTTGTTGGAATTCGTAAATTAAATCTCACTTCAGCAATTTCAATGCTTAGTAGCAATATGCCTATTCATCTTTTTATTGCCACTGCAGATGAGTATCTTCATTATAATCCTTTTTACGAATATCTATGGATTTCAAAACCTGTCCTTATTCAATACTGGGATTCTGTACCTCAGACTAATCAAGCCACCTTATCATTGATTAATTCACATCATAAAATGACTGAAGAATTTCCCAATTGGATAGCCAAATACATGGAAGTTTTGATTACAACATCAAATATTCCACATGGCAGTCAAATTAAAGCCAACCCTAACTTTGATTATATTGTTATCAATGGAGAAATAACGACTTCGTTAGATGATTTATTAAACGAATAAGAAACTAATCTAAAGGATCACTTGACCAGATGGATTGGTTTTGCATTCTTTTTGACATTTTATTGCCAAACGAGAGTCAAATATTTCGTGACAGGCACTAAAACAAGCCTTTGTTTGCAAATCTTCCATTAAATCATTGTCTTGACCTAAAGGGGAAGGAATTCTTAAGCTCGACTGATAAAAAAGATCATTATAACGATCAAAATCAGCTTCTTGCTCATAAATTTCAGTTGGAATAAAGTATTCATCTTCATTAAATGTATTAAATGTAATCTCATGCACTTCACAATTTAAATCAACAGAAAGATATTCAATCTCATTAGAAAAAGGATTTTCAAATTCCATAATCAAAAGATCAGAACTTTCTTGATTTTGAGAAACTTGTAATTCAAATTGAATTTGAGGACTGCGAATAAGAGTTTGTGCTGCTCCACGAATTTGGATGTCTTGAGTGACTTGTTCAATTTGATGAATTGAAAGCTTAAATGTTTCTGATTCTAAAAACTCAGGAAGAAAACTTCGATCAATACTTTGATAATGAAAATAAAGGCTTTGATCACGATCAATAATCCCTGATAAAACAGTTTTATCACGTTCATTAATTGATGAACCTTGGCAATTTAATTCATACATTGCAAATGAATAAGTGTATGTCAAAAAGATTGTTAATAAAATAATTACATGTTTCATGCTTCCCCCTTTTTTTATTTAAATGAGACAAACATTATTTATGCATTTCTAATGCCAAAATATTTTATAGTTCACATAAGAATTTATAATGGTTTAGGCAGTTAAAATGAATTCAATTGGTTCCTATTTGGATTTTTAGTCTAAATACGAAGTTCCAAAATGGACCCTTTGACTAGCGCGAAGAACCTATAACTGTTTGAAATCTTTTCTTAATATTTTCATAAATAGGACTTTTGGGTAAGATTTGAGAGAGTTCCTGGTCTTCATCGCGATCCGCTTGTTTTTTTGACTGTTTAGACTGAAGTCCTTTTTTCTGATAAGCACCAAGAATAGAAGACAAATCAATTGAAGAAAAATCATCCACAGACTGATCTGTCTTTGGATGATTTGTTTTATTTGATTGATCTATTTTTATGGATTGACTCAATGGCTTATTATTCATCCATGATTGATCAACGTTTCTAATGTCTTCCCCCTCATCCAACGTTGGATCAATAAGCCAATTTTCATCAAGTTCAATATCAAAATGATCCTCTAAGACCCTTACATAATTATTTTCCTTATTTTGAATCTCTGATTGATTTTGAGCTTGAGCTTGAGCTTGAGCTTGTATTAATTCTTCTTTTTTATGTTTTTGTTCTATCTCTTGTTCCATTTTATGTTCTTGTTCTTGTTCTTGTTGAATAGATAAGAGATTTAATGAATTATTCAATTGAATTTTTAAATCTTGATTTTCTGCTTTTAAACTTTTAAAAACACTATTATATTCTATCTCTCTTCGTTTAATTGTTTCTGAATATAAGGCTCTCGACTGAATAACCTTATCTAAATGCAAAGAAACTTCTTCATGTTTTTTTTCTAATGCCCTATTATCACTTACCTTTTTTCTTAAATCAGAAGCCAATTGTTCTTTTGATTGACTCAGGCTATTGACTGTAAGCTGCAATTCATCATTTCGAGTCGATAAGATTTGAATCTCTCTTCTTAATCGAGCTATCTCTAAAAGAGCCTTATCGTTTTGTCCTCGAGCATGTTCAACAAACTGATGATGTTTTTTTTGCTGAACCTCTAATGACTGCCTTGTTTCCTTAAGAACACTCGATTGTTTGTTTAATTGATTTTGAAATTCATTT
>CAYMLA010000029.1:0-13030 GCA_964390785.1 uncultured Bdellovibrionales bacterium
GCTGAGAACTGAAGACTGAAATCTGTAGGCTGCGGACGAAGTCCGCTCTATGATTCCAATTTAGTTTTCCTCAGTCATCACATATTCCCAAAAATCGTCTGTTATTTTTTGATCATCCGCTATTTGATCATCCCCTATCATCTGTGAAGACCTTCTTGGATGGCCCCATTTTAAAGTAAATTCCGTCATGACAAGACCCTCTAACTCATCCTTTTTTTGGTTTTCTGAAAAATCCTTTTTATCTATATATCTTCGTCCTTCAAGCCCGACTCCAACAGACCCATTAAATATACCAAACTCAAAATCAAGCGAAAACACAACCCCAGCTGCGGCAAAACTATAATCTCCAGACATGCCTTTAGGGTCAACTGTTCCCTTCTCTCTAAATGATTTAGGATCATATAAATCATTTACTTGATCAATACGGACATAGACAGACACACCTATTTTCTTAAATTTACGCTCATGGATTAAAGCCGCACTGTAAGCTGATGTTCCTGATTCTGATTTATAATACTCAACAACCAATTGGTTATTTTTATTAAAATAAAGAGAAGCCACAAGCGTTCCATCAATCCCTTGAACTGCTCGGTCAGAAATAGATCCATATATGCTTACTCGATCGATGGGGCCATTAAGTAAAATTTCAGTCCCAACTTTTAGCATTTTTGAATTTAATTTATAAACATCATCCGTCATTTTTTCAAAATCCTTGTCGCTAGACCAAAGATGAGCCTCTATGTAGCGCCTTCCAGAAGTAAAAGCAAAATTATCATGAAAAAGAGTCATTTCAACTAATCCTGAAACCGAAACATCCTCTTCTAATTCAAATCGCTTAATGAATCCGATACGAACTATTGGAGAAAGCGTTCGACCCAAAAGGGCTGCATCAGGAGAAGAAGCCATTTTTGATAAGTAATCTGGTCGACCGTCTTTTTGAGGAAGAAGTCCTGGCTGAGTGACATCCTTACCTATTGTAAGAGTCATAAAAGACACAGGAACAGACTCAACGCCGTGTTGATCTCGTCCTTTAATTGGATAAACAGCATTAATACTCCACTTAGGATAATCAAGAAAATTGCTCACATTATCAAGCCTCTTATCTTTGAGTTTTTTAGTAGGAGCTGCAATTTCCTTAATGAGCTTTTGGCTGTCAGAGAGATGCTGATCGGTAGCCATTTCGACAGCAGGTCCCAATGTCGGATGATCTTTAATAAATTGAATTGCTTGCTTTGGATCATACGCCTGTAAAAATTCTAATTCTGGACTAGCTAAAAGCATATTAATAACATTTATTTTTACTTGTGGACGAATTCGATATTCCACTTCCTCTTCAACAGTCTCATGCATTTGTGTGCGAACACTGTTTTTTAAAATTCTAGGTAAGCTTGAAACTTCACCACTCAAACAAATTGCCAATTGATCATTCTCCATAAGCCTGTTAAAAGTCATTACATCTTGAATCACTTCCTCAAATGATCGTCCACTGGTTCCATGACATAAGTTAGCTCGTATACCAGACATTAAAACATCAATTTCGTTATTGCTAAATGAATGAAGCAATTTTGTATCAGGCCCAATTTCTATTGACAAATTATTGATATTCTTCTTAACTCCTGAAAGAGGCTCACTTGATTGGGCTTGAAGCATAGGGCAAAAAAGCAACGCGACAAATGCAATTTTGATAAAATTCATACTTTATCCTTTCCTTTCGATTTTTAAAAATGAACCTCTCTTTTTATCATGAAATAGCACAATGCATCAAATTGATCGAGTGTTTTAAAGTCGATTTTGTAAAGTTTTCTAAATTTTGAAAATTGAAAATTGAACAATCTTCAAATGCATTGAATTTTTTTCTCACTCATTTACAAAATTAAGTTTACTCTAAACAAATTTAAATGGATTTAATGCCTCAACTGAACTGTAAAATCATTCAATTGACAAAAGATTTCAAGAATTTATCTATCGCAAGCATCTGATTTAATAGAGTAAATTTTTCTTTACTCTTTGGGATCAATATTGTATGACGCTGCTTTACACTTTACACATTTGTTTTTCATAGAAATTACAAAACTCTAATGCGACATAAAAGAAAAACTAATGTTATATGTATTAATTGTTAATAATTCCGAAGCGGTTATAAATATAGCTGGTGTGAAATTAGAAAAGTAGCGGTTGTTTAATAATGATTTGAATAGATGAGGTTTTGTTCATGGCTGTTAAATGGGATTTAAATAAAATTAGAAATTTAGGAATATCAGCTCATATTGATTCTGGTAAAACGACACTCACCGAACGCATTTTATTCTATTCTGGACGAATCCATGCCATTCATGATGTTCGAGGCAAAGATGGAGTCGGCGCAAAAATGGATTCAATGGAACTCGAAAGAGAACGAGGAATCACTATTCAATCTGCTGCAACAAATGTTCAATGGAAAACCCATCAAATCAACATCATCGATACACCTGGACATGTGGATTTCACCATTGAGGTTGAACGCGCTCTAAGAGTCTTAGATGGCGCCGTATTGATCCTCTGTGGAGTTGCAGGTGTGCAATCACAATCAATCACTGTTGATCGACAAATGAGACGTTACAATGTGCCTCGTATTGCTTTTATCAACAAACTAGACCGATCAGGAGCCAATCCATTTCGAGTCGTAAATCACTTAATTGACAAACTTCATCTTAATGCCGTTATGATTCAAATCCCTATTGGGTTAGAAGATGAATTTTCTGGTGTTATTGATTTAATAGAAATGAAAGCCATTTACTTTGAAGGCCCTGCCGGTGAAACCATTATTGAAAAGAGCATTCCTGACCACCTTCTTGAACCGGCCAAAGAAAAAAGAAAAATGCTCATCGAAAAACTTGCTGATTTTGATGATGACATTGCAGAAAAATATTTAATAGAACAAGAAAATGAAATTTCTATCGAACAAATTCAACAAACGATTCGCAAAGCAACCATAGAACTCAAACTTGTTCCTGTTATGCTCGGTTCAGCATACAAAAACAAGGGAATCCAAAAGCTTCTTGATGCTGTTTGTGCTTATTTACCAAATCCAAAAGAAATTCACAATGAAGCCCTTGATTTAGACGAAAATGAAAAAGAAATCCCACTCGAATCCGATGAGCAAAAACCTTTGGTCGCATTGGCTTTTAAATTAGAAGACGGCCGCTATGGACAGCTCACCTATATGAGAATTTATCAGGGCACATTAAATAAAGGTGATTTTATTTATAACACCTCGACAAATAAAAAAGTAAAAGTTCCACGAATCATAAAAATGCATGCGGATGAAATGCAAGAAATTGAAACTGGCTATGCTGGCGATATTGTTGCTTGCTTTGGAGTCGATTGTGCCTCTGGAGACACTTTTACGGATGGAAAAGTGAACTATGCCATGACTTCAATGCATGTGCCTGAGCCTGTTATTTCATTTGCCATTCAACCGATTGAAAAAAATTCCGCTGCTAATTTCACAAAAGCTTTACAAAAATTTAGAAAAGAAGATCCCACTTTTCGAGTTCATCGAGATGAAGAATCAAGCGAAACCATTATTTCTGGCATGGGAGAATTACACCTTGATGTTTACGTCGAACGAATGAAACGTGAATTTTCTTGTGCTGTCAAGACAGGGCAACCCCAGGTGGCTTATCGAGAATCCATCACTGATGCGGCCTCTTTTGACTACACTCATAGAAAACAAACGGGAGGAGCCGGTCAATACGCAAAAGTGGTCGGAGAAATCTCGCCACTAACAACAACGGGTGAACAAACTTATGAATTTGAAACTAAAATCGTTGGCGGAAAAATTCCCAAAGAATACATCCCTGCTGTGGACAAAGGCTGCCAAGAACAGTTTTGTAAAGGAACCTTAATTGGTTTTCCTGTCGTCGGCATAAAAGTAACCTTAACTGACGGATCTTACCATGAAGTAGACTCAAGCGAAATGGCCTTTCGTCTTTGTGCCATGGGCGCAATGAGACAAGCCTATGAAAAAGCCAAACCCACCGCATTAGAGCCTCTTATGAAACTTGAAGTTTCATCCCCCGAAGAGTATCAAGGAAATGTCATGTCTGGAATCAATCAACGTCGTGGAATCATTATCGGAAGCCAAGTGCAAGATGATTTTGCCACAATACAAGCCGATGTTCCTTTGTCTGAAATGTTTGGATACGCCACCGATCTTCGTTCCGCAACGCAAGGAAAAGGAGAATTTACAATGGAATTTTCTCGCTATGCTCCCGTTCCTAAAAATATTCAAGAACAATTAGTCAAAAACTATCAGCAAAAAAAGGCAAAATCGACTTAACACGTCACGACTTAAATCAAATGATTGACTAAACTCATGACAAAATGATTTGAATGATAACGCTAAAAAAATTAAAATAAGGATATTGATGAAACAAACTATGCAAAATTTTATCCTTCAAGGCGTTCGCATTCTATGACGGAGCCTCCTTTAGTTATTTATTCTTCTTTCAATAAACAACTTTCTTTTTTACTCATTAAACAAAAAAGGAACACATAGTTCTATGGGTTTGTTAATTTTTTTTGTTATTTTGGCTGTCGTTGTTTCTTTTCTCTGTTCTCTTTTAGAAGCTGTTCTCCTTTCTATTTCTTATTCTTATATTGCTGTAAGAGAAAAAAAATTTCCTAAAAGCGGGCTTCGCTTAAAAAAACTTAAAAAAAACATCGACCGTCCTTTAGCCGCAATTTTAACCTTAAATACAATCGCCAACACAGTCGGAGCCACTGGTGTCGGTGCACAAGTTCAAATTGTCTTTGGTTATGAACACCTTGCTGTTGCTTCTGGATTACTTACATTTACTATTTTAGTTTTTTCTGAAATCATCCCTAAAACACTTGGGGCAACTCATTGGAAATTTCTTGCTCCTTTTTGTGGAGTAATGATTGATTGGATGATTTTTTTACTCTACCCCTTTGTGCGATTATCAGAACTTCTTTCTCGGTTCCTTTCTCGCAAAAACACAATGTCGGTTACAAGAGAAGAAATGATTATGACTGCTGAAATGGGTGTTCAAGAAGGAGCGATCAATGCCAAAGAGTCCTCCATTATTAAAAATCTTCTTTTGTTAAACAATATTTTTGTTTCTGACGTTATGACTCCTCGTTCGGTTTTATCTGCTTTTGATAAAACATGGACAGTCAATTATGTTATGCAAAAATTTAAACCCATTCGTTTTTCTCGAATTCCTGTGTACTCAAATGATTTAGATCATATTGAAGGAATGGTTCACCGTTATAAATTGATGGAAGCCTCTTCAAATGATCTACACGACACCCCTCTTACAGAATTAATGACACCACTCCATACAATAGAAGAACACATTCCGGTTTCTGTTGCTCTTGACCGTTTTATTAAATACAAAGAACATGTTTTTCAAGTGATTGATGAATATGGCACGACAACCGGAATCGTCACCCTTGAAGATGCCATAGAAACTCTGCTTGGAGTTGAAATTGTTGACGAATTTGATTCTGTTGCAGATCTGCGCCAATACGCTCTTGAACAATGGGAACAAAGAAAAAAACAAATTAGAAAAGTGCGTTAATGGTACCTTTTAAAAGACCCTTTTCATTATTGAAGAAAAAAAACTCTTAACATTAATCCCATTGCTAAGGTTAAGATAAGTAACACCATAAATAATGACATTACATCTAATTTTGGTCGTTTTGGCCCCATAAATACACCATCATCTTAGTGCGAACTCGATTTCTTTTTGTTCGCGATTAAAACTTATCACCCAACTACACCTAATGAGTGGCTGTTGCAAAATAGTGACTGTTGCAAAACAGCCACTAAATAGCCCACTCACTTAACCTTGCAGAGAATATGCCACAACCTATTTGACACCACTTTAGATATTGTTTTCTAATGCTGATAATTATAAACTAACAACAATCACTTACCCCGAGCGACAAAATGATTAAAACGACAGCGAACAAAACAATGACATATTAAAAATGGGAGTAAAAATGACCAATACAGACTTAGGTCGAGAGATCTACAGAATTTCTCATCTTAAAGGGCGCTTTCAATTACGAAGCGGACTCGAATCCAACGAATATTTTGATAAGTACAAGTTTGAATCTAACCCCAAAACCTTAAAAAAAATTGCAAAAGAAATGTCATCGCTTATTCCTCAACAAACAGAAGTGCTAGCAGGACTTGAATTGGGAGGCATTCCCTTGGTTACAGCTCTCTCATTAGAAACAGGATTACCTAGTGCCTTTATTAGAAAAGAAGCAAAAACTTATGGCACTTGTCTCCTTGCTGAAGGTTGTAACATTAAAGATAAAAATGTCTGCGTGATAGAAGACGTTATTACAACAGGAGGACAAGTTTTAGAAAGCACCTCCGAATTAAGGCAGCTAGGAGCTAAAATAGACACTATTTTATGCGTTATTTTTCGAGGAACAGACCTCACAAAATTCAATATGGCTAATCTTGTCTTGCACTGTCTTTTTAAAATGGAAGAACTCAAAAAATACGAGATTTGAGTGAAGCCAACGAAAAAGTTGGCTGTTTTGCAGCAGCCACTATTTACAATTCAACAACCATTACCCCTGTATTAACCAAATCATTACCCTTTTTTTCAAATGACCAAGGATAGTTTCCCAATTGAAGATATTTTTTCACTTCAGCTTGAATTTTCCCTGATCCTTTTCCTGTCATAATACACACTTCAGATAAATCATCTTGTATTGCAGAATAAATAAATCGATCAACCAAATCAAAAACCTCTTCCGTTTTTTTTCCATGCAAATCCAAGGTTTTAATTTTTTTTTGCTTTTGTTGACTCGGCTTCTGATCTTTAAAAAATTTATTGTTTTTAGTGGATTTTTTTCTTCCCATTATTCCGTTCTCCAAAGCACAAGCAAATTCCATTTTGATTCATCCGTTTCATACAGTTTTCAGTTATTCGTTTTCAACTCAATCCCTAAAACCATTTTTAAACAACTGCAACTTCAGTCAATCTGATAACAGATTGCAATTTATTATTATCTGCTTATAATAAAAAAACAATGTTCTTAAGTTTTTTTTCTTTTTTGTTAATTTTTCTTTTTACATTCCAAACCTTTGGAACCTCCATGAATTTGGAACTTTCAACAGGCTACACCTCCATTCAATCTAAAATTGAAAAGACAAGTTACACATCAATTGCTCTTTATCACTTAGGAATCGACTTTCCTATTTGGAAAAACTGGGTCGTTCACCCTGGATTTTCATTGAGTTTTCCAGAACTTCTTATCGGTGACCCGACTTACGGATTCAATTTTGATCTTTTTCATCCTTTGTTTTATAGTCACTACTTTTCTCAAACAAACCCTGAAATTCTATTTCTCGGTTTTGGCCTTCATCAAAGAACTCATGTTCAAAGCAATAAAGAATTTAAAGGACATGCCTTCACGCTTGGATTTCAACACAAGATCGATTCGTCAACATCAAAATTAAGATACCAACTTAAACTGATTCAGCTGAATCCTCAAACATCTGAAATTAATATAACAATTGGCTTATTATTCTAAACTTATCAACAAGCACTTTTCAAATTTCAAAGCAGCTACTTTTTAGTGGCTGCTGCAAAATAGTCAAATTTGAGGCGCGCGAGATCAAATCGAACGAGGCGTACATTAAGTACGTCGCAGTGAGATTTGAACGAAGCCAACGAAAAAGTTGGCTGTTTTGCAACAGCCACTCCATAAATCGAGGTTGACGACAAACAACTAGACCCTCGTCGATACATTTCAAAAAGAATTGTTTTTGTTCTTTTGTGTTTCAACATGATACAATAGAGAATCAATTATTGATTGGGGTGAAACAAGAAAAGGGACTGTTTGTTAATCGTGGCTCTTTTACGGCAGCCACTATTAAGTTAACAAGCGCTCATCATTACTTGGTCTCATTCTTGCTTTTTATCTTCATGTGCACCGAGGGGGAAAATATGAACAAACGACTGTCTTTAATTCAAACACATGCCCATAAATTGTTTTACGCTCTTCTCATTTTGACCTTTCTAAGCCTTCTCCTTTTATACTCTATTGGCCAGAGTAGTGAAACAGCTCCTATCGTAATAGGTAGCGGATCTTCTTACAGTGAAACCCAATATCAAGCTGCTCTAGCAAAATGCAATGATGAAGAATGTGAGCGTAAAGCCTGTATTGATCACGGCCCTCCAGATTGTGGTGCAAAAGACACGCAAAAATATTATCGAGACCGTTGTGAAAAACTACAAAGTGACTGGAGTGATAAATTTCAAAAATGCAAAGATGCCTGCGGTGTTTTTGCAACTAATAACACAAAAGGAAAAGCGGACAGTTGTTATAAAGACATCAAAGAATGCAATGATAAATTTGAAGACGCCACTTCATTTCTCGGTGAAGGAGAAAACTGGGCTCAAATTTTAGGCCAATCAGTAAGTCAAATGACCGGCCAAGGATTTTCACCACAGGCTTTAAGTGGACTCGGAAAAAAATGCTACACGTTAAGCTCAAGCGATTATCAAACTCAGTATGATTCTCTTCAAGACCGACTAAAAGAGACTGAAACAAGCATTAACGATGCCAGAAGACAACAAATAGAAGAAAGAAAGCAATTCACTCAGCAATCCCTCGATACCAGAGACAAACTATTGGACGGCACCCATCAAAGAGAAAAAGACAGCTTAAATTGTGAACAACAGATGCTCGAATTTGAAACTCGCTATAGAATGAACAAATCCGGTCAACTCGAAAAGCGACGACAACTATTAGCATCAAAAGAAAGCCTCATTGCACAGCAAAAAAGTGCGCCACTTCAAATTAAGTCTCAGATTCTTGAAGAGCTTACAAAATGCCAAGTTGAATTTTTAAATGCCAAACGTGCTCAACGAGCAGATTATCGAAATCGAGCAAAAACAGAGACTGGACTTGTCATTGCTGCAAGTGGTGGACTGCGCTCTGTCACATCAGGAGATACATTACGACAAATGGGCATTAAAAATGAAAATGGATTAGAGCATTATCAACTCTGTTATGCCGTTGCCAGACAAAAACTACTCATTCAACTTCAAGCTCTTAAAATTAACGAAGCCTCTTTTAAGAGAAATCTACATAATGTTGAAGCTCAAATCACTCAGGCAACTGAAGATATTGAAAAGTCTTATCAGGACTTTAGAGCACAATTAGCCAATGAAGCAAAACGTTGTCATTTGGCTCGTTCATATATCGAAGCCAAGCTTGCTCGAATGCGTGAGCGAGAAGAAGCTCTTTATAAAAACATGGAACTCTCTTTAAACAACTTAAACATGGAAATTCAACAGGGCTCAAGAAACATTCAACAAGTTTCTATGGAGCTTGGTGTTCTTGCTCAAAACGGAACAAACACAATGAGCTACGATAAAACAGCCCCTCAAGCAGCACAAATTTGTGAAGTTTATTGGGAGGCAGAAGACTCTTTAAATCATTTTTGTTGTTCCGAGGAAGCAAAAAAATACGTCACTCAACCAGAGTGTGAAAGCTCCCAATTTAAACAAAGAATCAAAGATCGAGGGGCGAGATAAAGTCATTTTATCCCCCTCTTAAAAAAATCAAAAATAGTTATTACTCAACAACAATGTTCATGATTTTTCCGTGGATATAAACTTCTCTTATAATTTTTTTCTCTTTGAGATACTTGTTAATTTTTTCTTGTGAATAAACAATTTTTTTTACTTTTGTTTCAGAAAAATTGATATCCACTTTAATTTCATCCCTTCGCTTGCCATTGATCATTATGGGTAAATGATAAAACGATTTCGCTATTTTTTTATTATCAAAAGACGGAAAAGCAGACTTTTGAATTGAATTTTGATTGCCTAAGCGACTCCAAAGCTCTTCTGTGATGTGAGGAGCAAATGGAGATAATAACAATAAAAATGTCTCAAACGATTTTTTGCTTATTGTAGTCCATGTTGATATTTCATTGTATAATGTCATTAACTGAGCAATAGCATTGTTAAACTTAGTGTTATTAATATAAGTTTCTATTTTTTGCGTGGACTCGTGAACGCATGGATGATCTTCGAAATTTTTCTTTTTATCAACCTTAAATTGTAATTGCCAAACTTTTTTTGTAAATCGATGAACTCCAGAAATTTGTTTCAATGACCAAGGAAGGCTTTGATCAAACGGACCCATAAACATTTCATAAATTCTTAATGTATCAGCTCCAAATTCTTTTACTAATTCATCTGGATTGACCACGTTGCCTCTCGATTTCGACATTTTTTCATTGTTTTCTCCAAGTACCATTCCATGACAAGTTCGTTTCCTATAGGGCTCTGGAGTGGACACTAATTTTAAATCATACAACGCTTGATGAAAAAAACGAGAATAAAGTAAATGCAACGTGTTGTGTTCTGCTCCTCCATTATACCAATCTACGGGCATCCAATGCTTGTCTAATTTTGGATTCAAAAATTCTCTTTGATTATCAAAATCTAAATATCTGAGATAATACCAAGAAGAACCCGCCCATTGAGGCATCGTGTCCGTTTCGCGTTTGGCTTTTTTGTGACAATTGGGGCAAATTGTATTTATCCATGACTCAATTGCAGATAATGGACTATCTTCAGTTGCATCAAAATTAAATTGAGAAAGTTTTGGCAATTCAACCGGCAAATCTTCAATCTTTACCGGTATCCAACCACATTGTTCACAAAAGACCATTGGAATTGGTTCGCCCCAATAGCGTTGTCGTGAAAACACCCAATCTTTCAATTTATAACAGATTCTCTTTTGAGCCTTTTTTAAACTCAACAACTGATTAGTTATTGCTTCTCTTAACTTAATGTCAACATCAGCCTTTTCATTTTCAGAAACGATGAGCGCTGAAGGAAAATCGTCTGATAAAATTTGTTCGCAAATATATACAGACAAGTTCCTATCAGATAATGGATGTCGAACTTTGATTCCATCTAATTTTAATCCTAATGTGTTTTTAGACGATCGAATCCGTTCAAAATCAGACTTTTTACTCCAATGTTTAATATAGTTTTTAACTTCTGATTGATTTTTTAAGTGATCATAAACTTTATTTATAATGGGATGCTCCGGTGATATTATTAATTTCACTTCACTCTCTAAAAGTTCTGGTTTATCCGTAAAGCCTTCAATTGTTAAGTCCTTATCAAAAACATCAAAAAAAACAATTAATCCTTCTTTTTTACCGATCCAATTTTTTTGTTGTTTTATGACACTGATCGGAAAATCAATTTCATTTAAGCCCTCAATGAGTCGATCAGCATACTTTGTTATCTTTAACATCCATTGTTCTCGCTCTCTTTGCTCAACTTGTTGAGAGCATCTTTCACAAGCTCCTCCTATGACCTCTTCATTTGCTAAACCCGTTTTACAATTTGGACACCAATTGATTTTCTTTTTGGCTTTGTAAGCAAGACCCTTGTTAAAAAACTGGATAAAAATCCATTGTGTCCATTTATAATAGTTTGGATCACTGGTATTGATTTCCTTTTCCCAATCAAAAGAAAATCCTAATTTTTGACATTGCTTGCGAAAATGCTCAATGTTTCTTTTTGTAACGATTTCTGGATGAATTTTATTTGCTATGGCATAATTTTCTGTTGGCAATCCAAAGGCATCCCAACCAAATGGGAAAAGAACATTATAACCCTTAATCCGACGATATCGAGCAATAACATCCATTGCAGTATAGCTGCGACAATGGCCAACATGAAGCCCTTCACCGGACACATAGGGAAATTCACTTAAGACATAAAATTTTTCTTTACCCACACTTGGGTGAGCCAAAAAAGATTTATTTTTCATCCAATGCTCTTGCCATTTTGCCTCAATTTCCATGTGATTATAATCCTTGTTTTTATGTGGTTTTCTCAATTTATTTCTCCTTTTCGATTTTCTTAATTTCGTTTTTATTGCAAAAAAAAAGCTCCAATTTAAATTGGAGCTTTTTAAAAACTATACTTTTCATAAAACAAAAACTTAAAAAGCTCCCCTTTCAATTTTAAATTGATTCAGTCGCAGGTTTATTTTAAAGATTGCCTTTTTAAAATTCATTCATTTTATAATCGACTTAATCTAAAATAAATTCAATTCTTTTTTTCCAAAATAAATTGATGACAAGAATAAGTTATTTTTATTTTGCAATTTTCTCGACATGTAATCCTTCCAGAAAAATATTCAGAGGAGGATCTCACTTAAGCCGCTTCTTTACTGTTAATCTCATTAATAAAATTGAGAACTTTTCCTATGCTCTCCAGTGTAGGGTTAGAGCTAGGCTCACACATTCTGTATAAAGTACTTTTTGGTAAACCCGTATATTCAACAATTTTTCTATAATCATATTTATCTAAAAGAATAGCTATGCAGCCTTTGAAGGTATCATAGTCAGCCTCAAATAAAGCTTCTGTTATAGCCTCTTTTAAACCACTTAATGTGACATCTGTACCTGCCTTATATTTTTTTGCCCGTGGTTTCTCTTTTGAGAATTTTTCTGGCTTTTTGGATATCTTTTTGTTGGGCATTTTTATTACCTCCAAGAAGAACTAGTGTTACTTCTTCCTTTACAATTAACGAATAATAGACTCTTCGACCACTTTTCCAACGAAGTTCTAATAATGATTCACCTAATGGTTTATGATCTCCAAAATAGTTATATAGTTCAACATTCTTTAATCGAGCATCAATTTGTGCTTTTGCTTTTTCAGTCTGCTTTTTAAACCAATCCATAAACTCAGGTGTGCACTCGATGTTCATTCAACCATATTCCTGTTTATGGGAATGTTTGTCAAGCAAAAATTGTCTGACTTTATAGCAAGATTAATCCTGTTCATGATTTTTCCTCATTGCTTTTCTTTTTTTAGTTAATTGAAACGCAGGCAAAAGTGAACCAACCAAAGTGTCCACTAAAACCTGATAATACTCTTGAACCGTTCGAGGTGGAACCTGAGAGTCACTGCCAATTTGGGTGAAATTAACTTGTTCAGCATTCGTAAGC
>CAYMLA010000030.1:0-12907 GCA_964390785.1 uncultured Bdellovibrionales bacterium
ATTACTTTTACCAAAAAACCCTTTAAACATACTCAAATAATTTGATGGTTAACAACTGATAATGAAATTGGGAATTTGGGTTGATATATTATGCCTCCGGGGAGACTCGAACTCCCACAGTATTGCTACCGGTGGATTTTGAATCCACTGCGTCTACCAATTCCGCCACAGAGGCTTGTTGCGTATATGTTGCGTTGACCATTTTTAGATTTTCAATTTTTTAGATGATATCGTTGTAAGATAATGAAAATCAAGTAAAAAAAGTCTTTTAAAAATCTCCTTTAGAGTTTGGTGACACAACATTTTGAATCCACTGCGTCTACCAATTCCGCCACAGAGGCTAAAATTTTTTGTTCTTAAGAAAATAACAGACAGGCTAATTGATAATCAAGCAGAAAGTAAGAGATTTGATTGATCACTTTTTGATGCGTTTTGTTCTGCTGCTAAAATTGAAAAAGTCAAAAATAAATAAAATGTAATTTTTTTTATTTTATTTTAGTGCCATTAGGACGATCGGAGCTTGTTAAAATTCCATTTAACCTATTGTTATTAAAGTTTAAATTTAGATTTTTAGATTTGTATTGAATTGTAATTTTTACCAAAAACAATAAAAATTAGGACACAGGCATTGCGACGCGACAAACTCTTTGTTATGCTGCGAGTCAGATGTTTTTAATTTATTGCGGGGAGAAAAATATGAAATTATTGAAAGGATCACTTTTAATAAGCTTACTTGTAAGCGTTGCATTTGTTTCACAAGCACAAACTGTTGTCACTGAAGATTTAACTTCAGATGTTGAAATGAATCAACTCAATCAAATGGGTCAAGGAAAAGTGGCAAAGCGAAGAGTTGTTGTGGTTGAAGATGATAGTGAGATTGTTCAGCGAGAACCGGTTACTTATATTGAAGCCTCTCCTCTTCGAGAATCACGAGCAGAACAAATTCGAAAGCAACGTCAAGAAGCTGAAGTTGAAACAGAAATGAAAATTGTTGAAAAGCTTGAAGTGTCTCGAATGGAAGATGAAAAAACTCGCGCTCAAGTTCTTTTTGGAAAACAATTTGATCAACTTCTTAATCCTTCGTCACAACAGCAACAGCAACAACAACCCACTTATCACGCGCCACCTGTTGTTCAATCAGAACCCCAAGTTGTTCCTGTTCAAGAAAAAGAAGATGATGGTTTGAAAAATGAAATTCGTGACTTGGTTTCTGAAATTCGAGTGAAGAAAGAAGAAACTAAACCTGAAAAACAGTACAAAACTTATTTTACTCTTTTTGGAGCAATGCCTGATTATGATGCGAAAAATGTAAAAACAAATTCTGGATTTGGTATTGGAATTGGAATGCAAGAGCTCGGTTCTCGTTGGATTTTTGAAGGGAGTCTAATGTATTCGCAGCATGATATTGAAGAAGACTATGATGGACACTGTTATAATAATTATAGTGGTGGGTATTATTCAGGGGGTTATGAGGATCTATATTGTAATTATGGAAGTTATGACATTGTTAAGGTGGATCAGTATTCTTTATTAGCAGCGAGTAAATATATGATTTTGGATCAAAGAATTAAGCCCTTTGTTGGTCCCGTTTTGGCCTACCATTATAGAAAGTATCAACATGATATTTGGGATAAGTATTCAACTTCACATGCTGTAGACGTTGGTCTAAGTGCTGGGGTGGCTTTTGAAGTGACAGATAGCTTTTTAATTTCGGGTGATTTTAAATATATGATGTTGAATGTTTTTAAAAATACAGGCGACGCTGAGTATGATTATAGAGATGCTAAACGATCACGTACTTCTAGTTATTCATCATCTCGTCGAGGTCGATACAATTGGAATGATCATGGAAGACCGTTAGAAGAAGTCGAGCAGTATATTTTTACAATAAATGCGATTTTTTCTTATTAAATAGAGATATTTGGCTGTTTTGCAATTTGCCTAAAGTGGCTGTTGCAAAAGAGTCAAATTTGAGGTGCGCGAGCTCAAATCGAACGAAGTAAACTCTCTTAGGCTTTCCTTGTCGGAAGGCCTTTTTTTTGCCATAATGAAAGACATTATGAAAAGTCTAATCGGAGTTTTGTTTTTTTGTTTTTTGTTTTGGGTAGAAAATGGTTCTGCCGCTATTCGTTTAAAGAATTGGATTGGTGGAAAGGTGAGCGAAACTTATTTTACTCATCGTGATGTTCAGGCTGACTATCTTATTGAACAAATTGTTTTTATGCGTTCGCAACCAAGTCAAATTGTACTGCTTTCAGGTAAAGAGAAGACCTATTTTAATCAAGTTAATAATGTTTTACTTGAAAAAGCAATTGAGATTGAGGCTAAAGCGTTTGAGGTTGACCAAGTTCAAAGTAGTGATATAAATCAGACTCTTCTTCAGGTTAAAAGCAGAGCAAATAAGGATTTAGCTGAGATTCAGATGAGCGATGAAGAGCTTATTACAATGATTACTCGTAAATTACGAGCAAAACGTTTTATTGATTTTAAATCCAAATCAACTTATGCCGTTGTTTCTGATGAAGAAGCGAGTCAGTACTTTGAGCAAAATCGAATTAAATTTGGTCATATGCCTTTTGAATCTTTTAAAATAGATATTAAAAATTTTCTTGCTAGCAAAAAGAGGAAAGAGCGTCTTTTAGATTGGTTTGAAATTTTGAAGAAAAAACATAATATTCAGAATTTTTTTGTTAAAATTGAGGACTGATCATTTTGAAGAAAAATCATTTAATTCGTTCGATGTGTGTAATAGATAATGTTAAAGCGCATGGTCTTTATTGTGAATTATCAGAAGTTGAAAAATATTATTTGGGAAAAGCCTGGAGTTTGATGTCCTTTGAGGATCAAATACGGTGCGGACTAGGATATGCGTGTTTTTTAAAAGGCAATGGCCAGTTAACAGGTTTTATTTTATATCAGAAAATTTTTGAAGTTTTAGAGATCATTCTTCTTATTTCTTCAGTGAAGCATCGAAGACAGGGCATAATGTCTTTTTTAATGATGCATTTGATTGAAGAGTATAATCAAACAGAAGTTAAAGAAGTTTGGGTCGATGTTCACGTTGATAACAATCCTGCTATTGAATTTTATAAGAAAATGGATTTTTTACTTGTGGGAGAGCGAAATCATTATTATCATTCCAAGGATAAGTCGTTGTTGTACTCTTTTAAAATGAAATCATAGCAGTAGACAGAAAATGACTCTATTCCGGTAGCCATTAAGTATGTTGCGGCGCGAAAAGTGCTGTTTGAAAATTATTTTATCGCCAGATTTCCTTTTAACTGCTATAGGCTACTTAGTGGCTGTTTTGCAACAGCTACTACTTAAGAGTTGTGTTTGGTGATGTTTTTTTGTTCATATTGAGCAAAATGAAAGTGGGCAAGGTGCCCATTTTTTTTTGCCACTGAGGTAAAATGCAAAAACAGCTAACTTAATAATATTAACGATTGATAAATGAGAAGGAATGAGTAAAGGAATAATTCAAAAAGTTGAAGCGTTGGCTCGGCAAGTTGCAGATAGAGAAGGTTGTACTGTTTATGATGTAGAACTTGTTGGAGTGGGTAACAATCGAACTCTACGTGTATTCATAGATAAGAATCAAGAGCCTGTGGGAATAGAAGACTGCGCTCATGTTTCGCGTGGTTTGAACCTTTTATTGGATGTGGATGATGTTATTCCTGGTGGCTCTTATCGTTTAGAAGTTTCTAGCCCCGGTCTGGAAAGATCTTTAAAAAGACCTGAACATTTTTTTCGTTTTATTAACCATGAAATTAAGATTCAATTAAAGGAATCTCTTCAGTTTAATTCTGGAGAAAAAAAAATAAAAAAACTTTCAGGTGTTTTAAAGAGAGTTGAATCAAATGAGTTTTATATTGAAAGTTGTGGTGAAGAATATAAAATTGAGTTTCATTATCTTGCAAAAGCAAATTTGGTCGTTAATTTTGAAGATGAGTTTAAAAAATCAAAAGTGAAAAAATAGAGAAGAGGTAAAAATGACAGCGGAGAACATTTTTTCTGATTTAAGTCGAATGATTGAGCAAGTAGGTAAAGAAAAAGGCATCGATAAAGAAGTTATTATTGATGCTGTTAAACAAGGTTTGTTAGTCGCGGCAAGAAAGAGATATGGCACCTATCGTGATATTGAGGTTCAATATAATGAAGAAACAGGTGATGTTGAGTTGTATGAGTTTAAAGAGGTCGTTACAGAAGAAGAATTTGAAGATGAGTTAATTGAAATTACACTTCAGGATGCTATTAAATTAGACCCAGAAGCTCAGTTAAAAGATTCTATTGGAATTAAGCTTGAAGCAATTGATTTAGGTCGAATTGCGGCTCAAGTTGCAAAACAAATCATAGTTCAAAAGGTGAGAGATGCAGAAAGAGAAATTATTTTTGAAGAATTTGAGCAACGTAAGGGTGATATAACTTCAGGAATTGCTCGAAGGGTTGAAAGGAGTTCAATTGTTGTTGATCTTGGCCGAACGGAAGCTCATATTCCTCTTCGAGAGCAGATTCCGGGGGAACAATTTCGTCCAGGAGATCGGGTTCAGGGCTATTTACTTGAAGTAAGGCAATCTACTCGAGGACCTCAAATAATTATGTCACGCGCAAATGAAAAATATTTGATAAAATTATTTGAAATGGAGGTTCCTGAAATTTATGACGGAATTGTTCAAATTATGGCAGCAGCACGAGAACCAGGGCAAAGAGCTAAAATTGCAGTGACAACAAAAGATTCTGCTGTTGATCCGGTCGGAGCATGTGTTGGAATGAAGGGAAGTCGTGTTCAAAATATTGTTCAAGAATTAAAGGGTGAAAAAATTGATATTGTTGCTTGGGATGAAGATATTACTCAATTTGTTTGTAACGCATTAGCTCCAGCAGAAATTTCTCGAGTTTTTGTTGATGATTCACGGCAAGAGATGGAAATTGTTGTTCCTGATACTCAACTGAGTTTGGCAATCGGAAAAAGAGGGCAAAATGTTCGTTTAGCTGCAAAGTTAACTGGTTGGAAGCTTGATATTTTAGCAGAATCAGCCGCGGCCTCTCGGACTGCAGAATCAATTTTCAACCTAATGCTTATTCCTAGCATGAATGAAACGATGGCTCAAAATATTTTTCAATCTGGTTTTGGTTCATTTCAAGCTGTTGCTGACGCTGACCTTGAAGAAATTAAAGTCATTCCAGGATACGAAGATGAAGAGCGGGCTGAAAAATTGTTATCTGAAGCGCGGGAATTGGTAAGTAAGTATCAACAAGAAGGCATGGAAGTTCCAAAAGCTCCCGTTAGCGTTGAAAAGACTGAAAAAATTGTTGAAGATGCTAAATCAGATGCAGACCGCAGATTAAAAGAAGAATTGGCTCAATTTCAATTGCAAAGCAAAGAAGAAGAGCAACTTGGAGTTGATTTGAAGTCACAAGATGAGTAAAAATAAGAAGTGTTTTGACTATTGTGCAACAGCCACTATTTAGTAATAGTCATTAAATATTAGCTTGAATTAAAGTCGAATTAACGTTGAATTAAAATTGTTAAGTGGAGTGATGAGTGGAAACACAAAAGGTTTTTGAGTTTGCAAAAGAGATTGGAATTGAAACTTTAGCATTGATGGACAAAATTCGTGAATGGAAGTTGCCAGTTAAGAGTCATATGGCTGATTTGGATCTAAAAACGAGAGATCAAATTAAAGTTTTGTTAGAAGAAGAAGCTCCAAATAAAAAAAAGAAAACAACTAAGAAAAAAGTAGCTAAGGCCAAGAAAAAAGTTTCAAGTGCAAAAAAGAAACCAACAACAACGATCACTAAAGCCGGAACAGGAGTCAAAGCTTCGAGTTCAGTTGAGCCAATAGAAAAAACAAAAAAAACAAAAAGCAAAAAAATTATTAGACGAAAAAAAGCAGATGAAGAAGCGGAAGAAATGTCTTCAACAGAAATCGAAGAAGAACTTAGTGCTGCTGAATCAAAAACAGAATCTGTAGAACAACCTCAAATTGAAGAGTTGTTAGATAGTAAAGAAAAAGATGTTCTTGATATAGATATAATTGATGAGAAAACGGAAGAAAAAAGTAAAGAGCAAATATTAAAACCCGAGACGACTCTTTCAGAGAAGATTGACGAAGTTGAAACTTCTGAAGAGAAATCGATAGAAATCAAAAAAATAAAGAAAGAAGAGGCTGATCTGATAGATTTGCCTTCTGAATCAAAAGAAACTAAACCAGTTAAAGCTCAGGGATCCGGCCGAAAAAAGGTTTTGTCCCGAAAAAAAGAAGTAACAATTGGAGCAAGTGGGTTAGCGAGTAAAGCGACACCGATAGAAATTTCAAAAAAAGCTATTGTTGGTCGCATGGACTTGAGTAGGGTTCAGTCTAATCAAAGTGAAAGGAATAGGTCTCCTCACGGAAGCACCTTAAGAACGGGATTTGTTTCTCAGGATTCTATGTCTTTTGTTGATCCGAATGAAGATTCTAAAAAAGAAAAAGATTTATTAAAAGATAAAGCCAAAAAGCAACCTAAAAGCCCTGGAGTTAAGTCAGAACAATCGACGCATTTTTCTTCTTCAGATTTTAGAAAAAGAGAAATGGTTTTTCAGCCTAAGAAAAAACGGCTAGCCAAGGGGGAGGGTAAGAAAACGCAAATTACAACACCAAAAGCATCAAAAAGAGTTGTTAAAGTCCATCAAACTATTTCTTTATCAGAGTTAGCTTCGGGTTTGAATATCAAGGCTCCTCTTTTAATCAAAAAATTGGTTTCAAGTGGAGTCATGGCTAATATGAATACCGAGCTTGATTTTGATACAGTTGCTCTAATCGTTCCTGAATTTGGATTTGAAGCCGTTAATACTTTTGAAAATGTTAATGATATTGTAGAACAGGTCGCTTTTGGCGAATTGGATGCTGAACACGTTTGGCGACCTCCTGTTGTAACAGTAATGGGCCATGTTGATCATGGTAAAACGAGTTTATTGGATTCGATTCGAAAAACAGATGTTGCATCAGGAGAAGCGGGAGGAATTACTCAGCATATTGGAGCTTATCAGGTTCAGTTGGATGGAGGACAAATAATTACTTTTATAGACACTCCAGGTCACGAAGCATTTACCGCCATGCGAGCCCGGGGAGCAAATATTACAGATATTGTTATTCTTGTTGTTGCTGCTGATGATGGTGTAATGCCTCAAACAATTGAAGCCATTAATCACGCCAAAGCGGCTGGTGTTCCTATTGTTGTTGCAGTTAACAAAATGGATCGTCCAAATGCTAATCCTGATCGAATTAAACAGCAAATGACTGAATATGAATTAATTCCTGAGGAATGGGGAGGACAGACTATTTTTGCAGAAACCTCTGCCATTTCTGGTGAAGGAGTAAAAGAATTGCTTGAACAAATTTTTGTTTTGTCTGAAGTGATGGAGTTTAAGGCCAATCCAAAACGTTCAGGCTCAGGAATTGTAATTGAAAGCCGTCAAGAACGTGGTCGAGGAAATGTTGCAACATTTTTGGTTAAGGAAGGAACGTTAAAGCTTGGGCAATATGTTGTTGCTGGTACAGTTAAAGGGAAAGTTAGAAATTTATATGATTATCATGGAAAAGCGGTAAAAGAAGCCGGTCCTTCATTTCCTGTGGAAGTTTTAGGTTTGGATTTTGTTCCTGATGCAGGTGAGGCTTTTTATGTCTGTAAAGATGAAAAGGCAGTAGAGCATCTTATTGAGGTTAATCGAATAAGCAAGAAATCAGAAGAAGACGATACCGGAAAAACTCCTCATTCTCAAATGTCATTAGAAGAGCTTTTTTCTAAAGTGCGTACTGGAGAGTTGAAAGAACTTCCGATTGTTTTAAAGACCGATGTGGCTGGTTCTTCTGAGGCTATTATTTCAAGTCTTGATAAACTTTCGACTGAAGAAGTAAAGGTTCGAGTGATTCATTCTGCTGTTGGTGCAGTGAGTGAGTCTGACGTTTTATTGGCAGCAACGTCATCAGGGCTTATTATTGGTTTTAATGTCCGTCCGGATTCAAGTGCTCAGCAAATCGCAAAAGAAAAGGGAATTGAAGTTCGATGTTATTCTATTATCTATGAATTGCTTGATGAAATCAAAAAGGCTATGAGTGGACTTTTAGATCCTGATAAAGTTGAAAAAATTCAAGGTCGAGTTGAAGTTAGAAATACTTTTTCTGTTCCGAAAGTGGGAACAATTGCTGGATGTTTCGTGATTGATGGGAAAATTCATCGAAATGATTTGGCTCGATTAATACGTGATGGTCGAGTCATTTATGAAGGAAAACTCAGTAGTCTTAAGCGCTTTAAAGATGACGCTCGTGAAGTGGTTTCAGGTTATGAATGTGGTATTGGAATTGAAAATTTTAATGATATTAAAGTTGGTGATGAAATTGAGACTTATCGTATTGAAGAAATAGCAAGAGAGTTATAATGAAGGAAAATCAATCAGGTGGACGCCGCATTGGAAGAGTTGAAACAGAATTAAAACAATTGATTGCTACATATCTTCCTCTCGGATTGCATATTCCTCCCGATCGAATTGTTACCATCACTCGAGTTATGGTTTCAAAAGATCTTAGAAATGCTAAAGTTTATGTTAGTGTGATTGGCCCTTTGGAGGTTCAAAATTCCATTGTTGAAGAAATTCAACAAAAGGCCTATGAGTTTCAGAGTTATATTTCAAAACGTGTTGTGATGAAATATTGTCCACGTTTAAAATTTTTGCCTGATCAATCAACCAATGAGATTTTGAAAATTGAAAAAAAGATTCAAGAGTTAAAGTTTAGTGATGATGAGTGACTTCAATGGTCTACTTTTGGTGGACAAAGATAAAGGATGCACTAGTCATGATGTCGTCAATCGAGTCAGAAAGATTTTAAAGATAAGAGCGGTTGGACATTCGGGAACTTTAGATCCAATTGCGACAGGCTTAATGGTTGTTTTAGTTGGAAATGGCACAAAATTAAGTCAATATATTTTAGAGGGAGAAAAAGGTTATATTGTTACTGCACGTTTAGGTTGTATTTCTGATACGGGGGATTCAACAGGACAAATAAAGAAGCTTGTTAATAGTGTTTCAGTTCAAAAAGAAGAAATTGAAAAGGCTGTAATAGAGTTAACGGGTTCTTTTAATTGGGAGGTTCCTCGTTATTCTGCAGTTAAATTAAAAGGAAAAAAACTTTATGATTATGCTCGAGCAGGTCAAGATGTTGTCCCTCCTGTAAAATCTATGTCTTTTTTTGATATCAATTTTATCGATTTTATTTTTCCTGATTCTGTTGTTATTTCAATGAAATGCACAAAGGGAAGCTATGTGCGAACTTGGGTTGAAAAGCTTGGACTTCAACTTGGCTGTGGAGCTTTTGTTGATGAGTTGAGACGGTTTTGGTCGTCTCCTTATAAAATTGAGAATGCGACATCACTATCTGTTTTAGAAAAGCATTTTGAAGAAAAAAAGGGGATTGAAGAATTTTCTTCTTGGATTCCTTTTTCGGAGGTTTTACCACAGTGGATGAGTTTGATGGTTAGTGGCAAAGATAAACAGCTTATTGAAAATGGTGTTATTTCAAGGGTTTTGAAAGAAAAGCTTCTTTCTTCTTATCGGCCTGGGTTTAATGCAAATGGAGTAAAAATTAAAGATATAGAAACGGGACGTCTTTTGGCTTTGGTGGGGGTTGAGTTAAATAAAAGTTTTCAGATTTTGAGAGTTTTTCATAGCTAAGAGGTTTTTCATTGTTTTCTGTGAAGTGATAAGGTAAAAGAAAATCACTTCTTTTATCGACAGTCATGACGTAAAAGAGGTTTTTTGATATTTAACCAATTTGGAGGTTGTTAATGGCGTTAACAAAAAAAGAAAAAGGGACAATTATTGAACAATTTCATAGAAGTGAATTGGATACAGGAAGTCCTGAAGTTCAAGTGGCTTTGATTTCGACAAGGATTAAACAATTAACAGAACACTTTAGAGAACACAAACAAGATAATCATAGTCGACGTGGACTTTTTAAATTAATTAGTCAAAGAAAAAAATTATTGAATTTTCTTAAGAAAACAGACATTGAGAAATACACTAAAACCATTAGTGCGTTGAATTTAAGAAAATAAAAATCAAGTTTTTTAAAAAAATTGTTATACTCGTCGTTGGTTGAATTTTTTTTCAAAACATGCGGGGAAAACACTGCATATAAATCTTATTCATTTATTTATTAGGAGTATTCATGAAATCAGTTGTAGCTGCTGTTGTTGGTGGGAATGAAATCACATTAGAAACCGGACGTATGGCCAAGCAAGCGGATGGTTCAGTTGTTGTTCGAACTGGAAACAATATTGTTTTGGTTACTGTTGTGTCATCAAAAAGAGAAACAGAATTGGATTTTTTTCCTTTAACTTGTGAATTTCAAGAAAAGTTTTATTCAACGGGTAAAATTCCAGGAGGTTATTTTAAACGTGAAGGCAAACCAACTTCTGAAGCAACTTTGACCGCTCGAATAATGGATCGTCCGATTCGGCCAATGTTTCCAGAAGGGTATAATTTCGACACTCAGATCGTAGCAACTGTTTTAAGTTCAGATGGCCTGTTTCCTCTTGAGACCTTGGCTTGTCTTGGCGCTTCAGCCGCTTTGCACATAAGTGACATTCCCTTTCAGGGGCCAACGGCGTCTGTTAGTATCGGACGTGTGGATGGTCAATTGATAGCTAATCCTAAGTCAGATGAAATTGAAAAATCTGATTTGCAGATCACTTTGTCTGGAACCCGAAAAGGGATTTTAATGGTTGAAGGAGAATCTCATTTTATTTCTGAAGCTGAAGTTCTTGAAGCTTTGCGTTTCGGACATGAAAGCTTAATGCCTTTGTTTGATCTTCAAGATGAGTTGAGAAAGAAAACGGGAGAGATTCAAAAGCGTGAGTTTAAAGTTGAAAAATTTGATGCTGATTTTACAGCTAAAGCAATGGAATTTTTGTCTCCTAAAGTTTTAGAGTGTTTGTCAATTAAAACAAAAGTGGAGCGCTATAAGCAGTATGATGAGTGTAAAAAGCAAGCCATTAATTCTTTGATTGATACCAGTGATATTAAAGAAACTCAAAGCATGAAGAAAAAAGAAATTTCACGTGTGTTGGGTGATTTAAAGTATATATTGGCTCGTAAGATGATTATAGAAGAGGGACGACGAATTGATGGGCGAGATAACTTAACCGTTCGGCCTATTGATTGTGAAGTTGGACTTCTTCCAAGAGTGCATGGTTCAGGATTATTTACCAGAGGTGAAACACAAGTGTTAGGAACTGCTACGCTTGGAACGGGTGATGATGAACAGATGGTGGATTCATTACAAGGAATGATGAAAAAGAGATTTTTATTGCATTATAATTTCCCTCCGTATTCAGTTGGGGAAACAGGGCGAATGGGGTTTCAATCGCGCAGAGAAATTGGACATGGTCATTTGGCTGAAAGAGCCATTAAGGCGATTCTTCCAGATTTTGAAAAGTTTCCTTATACTATTCGTATTGTGAGTGAAGTTTTAGAATCAAATGGTTCAAGTTCAATGGGGACGGTTTGCTCTGGATTGTTGGCTCTTTTAGATGCGGGTGTTCCAGTTAAAGATAATGTTGCTGGAATCGCAATGGGTTTGATTTCTGAAGGTGATCGATATGTTGTTTTGTCTGATATTCTTGGAGATGAAGATCATTTAGGAGATATGGACTTTAAGGTTGCAGGGACAAGAAAAGGAATCACTTCGCTTCAGATGGATATTAAGATTGATTCAATTTCTTTTGAAATTATGGAAAAAGCTTTAAATCAAGCCAAAGAGGGAAGAATTCATATTCTCAATGAAATGGAAAAAGTGATTTCCTCTCCAAGAGGAGAAATTTCTGAATTTGCACCTCGAATTGAGACAATTCAGGTGAAGCCTGAAAAAGTGAGAGAAATTATTGGCCCAGGTGGAAAAGTGATTCGTGGAATTACGGAAGCGACTGGAGTAAAAATTGACATTGATGATGATGGAAAAGTTCATATTTCTTCTTCTGATCCAGAGATGTCAAAAAAAGCGATTAAAATGGTTCAAGATATTATAGCAGAGCCTGAAGTGGGTGAAATTTATCTCGGTAAAGTTGTAAAAATCACTGATTTTGGTGCTTTTGTTGAAGTCTTGCCGGGCTCACAAGGCTTGTTGCATATTTCTGAAGTTGCTCATGAGCGAGTTCGAAATGTCACTGATTTTATCAAAGAAGGTGATGAAGTAAAAGTGAAGGTTTTGGATGTTGATCGTTCCGGTCGTATAAAGCTTTCAAGAAAAGCCCTTTTAGAAAATTAATTAGAGTTAATGGCAAACAAGGCGCATTTTAAAAAAACTCAATTATCATCAGGGACTGTTGTTTTAACAGAAAGTTATTCTGATTCTCATTCTGTGTCTATGGGATGTTATGTGAATGTTGGTTCGCGTGATGAAATTAAATCTCATTGCGGAATGGTTCATTTTCTTGAACATCTTGTTTTTAAGGGAACGCAATCTAAAAATGCCTACCAAATTGCCCGTGACATTGAGTTTGTCGGTGGTGAGTTGAATGCTTTTACAACGCGTGAATACACGTGTTTTCATACGCTCACGTTGGCTCAGCACTGGAAATTAAGTGTTTCTGTTTTAGCTGATTTATGTCAAAGAGCTAAGATTCCTGCAAATGAAATTGAACGTGAAAAAAATGTTGTTTTGCATGAGATTGATGCGAGCAAGGATATGCTTGAAGAACATATTTTTGATGAGTCTCTTTGTCGAGTTTATGGCCAACATAGTTTGGGTCGACCAATTTTAGGTTATCCTGAAACACTAAAAGATATCTCTCGTTCTTCAATTTTAGAATTTTATAAAAAAAACTATAGAGGATCTAATTTGATTCTTGCGGCGGCAGGACAAATTGA